>DATMZR010000006.1 GCA_035573435.1 Solirubrobacterales bacterium | reverse complement strand
CCCGCCTGCGGCGATTCGCTCAAGGCACTTCCTTTGGCTCCATATCGGGCGGTTGGCGGGCAATCTTGAGAAATCCGAGCCAAACCTCCAACCCGCGGCGAGTTACCGGGCGCCACTCTTCTCAAGTCGACGCAGGGGTGGCAAAGGTGGTGGCTACTCACGACCGACGAACAGCCGTGAAACCCAGGCGACCCATGCGTCCGGGTGGATTGAAAGGCACGCCCGCAGGAAGGCGAGCTCAAGACGCGAATCCCCACCATGGACCGGACCCTCGAGCAAGGAGTCAAAGTGAGAAGAGCAGTGGCACTGGTCGCCTTGGCGGCAACCACGGCAGCACTATTGAGCTGGGCGGGGGCGAGCGCCTCCTCTGGCGGCGAGCATCGTCAAGTGCGCCACGTGCGGCTTGTGGTAGGGAACGGCTACTTCGTCGACAACGATCCGAGTGGGCAGTCGGGGGGCGATTTGTTTGGCTCTTCAGGCGAGTTGCGTCGCGGTGGAGAAACGGTGGGCAAGTTCTCGAGTGCGTGTACGTTGTCTCCCCCGGTGGGTGGGCAATGCCAGGCAACGCTCATCTGGCAATACCGGGACCGGATACAGCTTGCAGGCAACGTTCGGATTCAAAGGGAGCACAACCGGCTCTCAATCGTCGGCGGAACCGGCAAGTTCCGTGATGTCGGAGGCGCTGCCAGCCTTCAACAGCTCGACGACCAGGGCCAGGTCCAGCAGCTGAAGCTGACGATCGTGCGCTAGGCGCAGGGCGCAGACCAGCATCTGACCTCGCTTTCTGGCCCGGCTCCCAGTCGGGATCTGCGAGCTCGTTCTCCCCGTGCTTGATTCCCGGCGACGCTACGCCGATAAGGGGAACGTGAGTGACGGAACGAGCGTAGGTCCGGCCATTCAAGAGATGGCAGGAATCACTCCGCCGACCAGCAACGGGCGGCGGCGGCTCGGCGACGTCATCGTCGACCTGGGCTTCGCCGACCGCGACACGGTCGAGGGAGTGGCGGTCAAGGCGCGCGACGAGGGCCGCCAGGTCGGCGAGATGCTGGTGGAGAGCGGCGTCCTAAGCTCCGATCAGCTCGCGCGTGCCCTGGCCGAGCGAAACGGACTCGACTACGTGGACCTCAACATCTTCGAGGTCGATACGGGTGCTGCGAACCTGGTCAGCAGCGCGGACGCCCGGCGCTTTCGGGCCGTTCCGGTCGCTTTCCTCGATCCCGACACCATCCTGGTCGCCACCTCGAATCCAGCGAACGTGCTCGGTATCGACGACATCGCGATGACGACCGGCTACAAGGCTCGGCTTGCCGTCGCATCGCCCGAGGACATCGAGGCGGTCATCAACCAGATCTCTCATCTCGAAGAGTCCGTACAGGAGGTGGAGGAGGAGACCGATGAGGGAAATGCCGCCCCGATCATCGAGCTGCGGGCATCCGCCGAAGAGGCGCCGGTTGTAAAACTCGTCCACTCTCTGATCGCCGATGCAGTGGCGCGCGGCGCCTCGGACATCCACTTCGACCCTCGCGACGGCGATATGCGCGCCCGCTTCCGAATCGACGGAGTCGTGGTCGACTCCGCCACTGTGCCCAGGCGCCTGGCCCTTGGTCTCGTCTCTCGCATCAAGATCATGGCGGAGCTCGATATCGCCGAGCGCCGTGCTCCCCAAGACGGGCGCGTCGGCCTCAGGGTGGACGACCACCATGTCGACCTCCGCGTCGCGACGCTTCCTCTGGTGCGTGGGGAGTCGGTTGTGCTGCGCATCCTGGACAAGCAGCGCGTGGTCACTGACCTCGACCTGCTTGGGATGGAAGCGCTGGACCGTGACCTGTTGAAGAACTCGATCAACCAGCTCCGCGGCGCCGTACTCGCGACGGGACCGACCGGCGCGGGCAAGACGACGACGTTATATGCAGCCCTGAGCGAGATCAATACGCCCGATAGGACGTTGATCACGATTGAGGACCCGGTCGAGTACGAGCTCGAGGGCGTCAAGCAGATGCAGGTGAACCCGGCCGCCGGCGTCACGTTTGCTCGCGGGCTACGCTCGATGCTCCGCAACGATCCCGATGTTCTGATGGTCGGCGAGATTCGTGATCGCGAGACCGCGCAGACTGCGATCGAGTCGGCGCTCACCGGCCATCTGGTGCTCTCCACCCTGCACACGAACGACGCGCCTATGGCGCCCGTCAGGCTGATCGACATGGGAATTGAACCCTTCCTGGTCGCCACCGGGATCGAATGCGTGATCGCTCAGCGGCTCGCCCGCCGGCTGTGCGAGGACTGCCGACGACCGGTCGAGATCACCGCCGAGGCCTTACGGAGCAACGGCTTCGAGAAAGCGCGAGGACCGATCAGCGCCTACGAGCCAGAGGGATGCGTGCGCTGCGGCGGGACCGGGTTCCGCGGCCGCGTCGGGCTTTACGAGGTGATGATGATGTCGAACGAGCTCCGCGCGCTGATCCTCCGAAAAGCGTCGGGTGACGAGATCGCAGCCACGGCGGTCGCCGCGGGTATGCGCCGCTTGCGAGAGGACGGCCTCGAAAAGGTGCGCAACGGCATCACTTCGATGTCTGAGATGCTGCGGGTCGTCGGCACGTAGCGGCTGCTGGCAGGGCTGGATCGCGAGCGCGCAGCCGTGAACGTCGCTGCCTAGTTGACCACCCGGAAGCTGCCCCGCATGAAGGGATGCACCCGGCAGAAGTAGCTGTAGGTGCCGGTGGGGAGGTTATTTGGGGTGCTCCAGGTGTCGCGCTCGACCGCTGGTGCGTTGAAGGGGCCGCTGTTGAAGCCGAGCTGGCCCGAGTCGAAGGTGACGGGCCCGTTGGCGATCGGGTAGGCGATTCCCGTTGAACGGTTGCACGGCGCCTTACAGGCGGTGATCGTGTGGTACGCATTCCGGGAAGGCCCGGAAGGCGGGTCGTCCAGGTTGCGGAAGATCAGGCTGTGCCCGAGCAGCACCTTGGGTGGGTTCTTCTCGGCGCCGGGCGCGTACAGGTCTCCCTGCTCGTAGGCGTACTGGTTGATCGTGATCGGATCGGAAGGAGTGGGAGCACTCGGCAGCGTCCTCGGGTCCGGAAGGCCGATCGAGTCACCACCGTGGTTTCTGTTCTCGTCGAGATGCCCGTGCGTGAGCACCTCCTGGGCCGGGATGCTGTCGCTCATGGCATCCTGGCCGCCGACGCCCGTCCCGTCGTAGACGGCCACCGGCATGATCCCCATCACCTCGTACCAGTCCGCCCTCCCCACGTCGTAGGTCGCAGCGACGCTCAACCTGTCGCCGGCGCGAAGCTTGACGCGCCAATTCGATGGTGTGGCGCCCATCGAAACGTCCCACGACACCGCGCCGGCGGGCTCGTAGTAGTGGGCGTCGGAGCGGAAGATCCGGTTGACGGAGGTCCCGCGGCGGACTCGCATGTCGGTGCTGAGGCCACCAGGATGAAGGTGGCCGGCGGTCTGGATCAGGGTCACCGGGTGGTCGGGCGTCCACGTCTGCCCGGAACCGATCAGGTCGCGCTGCGCGCCGGTGGCCTGGTCGGGGAAGGTGTAGCGACCGTTGTGGCCCATCCTGCGCAGGGCGTTGAACACCGGATAGATGGGGCTCGAGATCCCGACGCCGCCCCGAGGGCCGGAGACGTCCATCCACTGGGTTTCCACCGGGTGGATGCACCCGACGACGAAGGGAGTGCAGTCATTGGGCAGGGCCGTGTCGGGCACGAAATCGATCCTCCACACGATGAACACCGTCGCCGGCGCTCCGGTGAGCTCGTGGAGCATGTCGTTGAGCAGCCAGTTGTCCGAGGGGAGCGACCGCCAGCCGAACCCCTTCGGCGCCTGGACGATCGTCTTCTCCTCCCCGGCCGCAAACTGCGGGTTGCCGCCGTCACCTCGGTTCACGACCCACACCGCGTGGTGGAGGTGAACCACGTCCACGCGGGGGACCGTGCCGTTCTCGTAGACGAGCTCGGGGTCGAATCTCGTGATGTACCCGGGCTGGCTCGGGAACAGGTCCGATCCGCGGAGCCGGATGACGTTCTGCCCAGGCTGCACGGTCACCTTCTGGCAGAAGGTCATGTGCTTGACGCCGTCGTACTGCACGTGCGGAGTCGCGCCGGGCTTGTCTTGGATCGGCGGAGCCGGCACCGTGTTGCCCGCCTGGTCGCGACAGGTCGCGGCATTCGCCTCCGTGGATGCAACCCAAAGCACCCCTACCGCGCACAGAAGCGCCGCCACCAGGCTCCGAACCACGGGAATCCGGGACGTGTTACGCGGAGCAGGCGCGGGACAAGCGGAAACGAGATATCTCCCCTGGCCGCGCGTCCGTGCGGGACCGGCCATGGAGGCACGGTACCACGCCATCCGGCAAGCGCTCAGGCCGCGCCGTCGCACCGCGGGCTCAGCCGTTGAGCACGTAGGGGCCGCAGGGGGTGGAGCCGTCAGAATCGAGAAGGGTGTTGCCGTCCTCGTCCTTGTAGGCGATTCTGAGGGCAGTCGCGGTGACCGTCACCTGGGCGTAGCTGTTCTCGCCGCCCTGGGCGCACGCCATGCCCATGCCGCCCGGAGGCGACGACCCGGTCGCCGGCGGCTTGAAGAACGCATTCGAGATCGCCTTGCCGCTGCCGGGGGAACCCGACACTTCATCGATCTCCTGCCAGAACGGCGTCGTCGCGACCGGGCCGATGACGAAGTCCCGGTAAGGGGTGGCCGACGGGGCCGCGTTCGGAGCGTTAGTGGGCGCGACGTCACCCTGAAGGGTCCGGTAGCGGATCACATTCGCGAGCGCGGCATGAGTATCCGTGGTCAGGAACACGAGGTTCTTGACGTTGGCGTTCTGCAGCTGATGGAGCAGCCTGACGCGCTCGGTCGCGTAGCCCTCCCAGCGATCGTAGGGCAGGGCATAGAACTGCTGAATCGGCGTCTCGTTCATGACGACCTTCCAGTTCGCTGTCGAACCCTTGACGGCGTCGAGGAACCGGGTCAGCTGCGCCCCGCCGAGGAACGTGTGGTTCCGGCTGTTGATCGCGTCCTTACAGGTCTGCGAGACCGGATTGGAGAGGGACGGAACGATCGCGGAGAAGAAGTTGCGGGTGCTCTGCGGCGCGGTTGGCGCCAGGTCCGGCTGGCCAGTGTCCGGGTTGTCGCACTTGTGGTTCGCCGACGCCTTCGCGCTACGGAACGAGCGCTCGTCGAGGAAGAAGATCTCCAGGTTCTTGCCCCAGCGGAAGCTCCGGTAGATGCCGCTCTGGTCGGTGTACGTCACAGGCATGTAGTCGCGGAAGGCCCGCACGCCCCGGTCGTAGAGCCCACGCCCGTTCTCGGGAATCGAGAAGTCGTTGATGAACTCGTGATCGTCCCAGTGGTTGTACACGCCGGTCGCAGAGCGGAGGCGCCTCATGTTCGGGATGCGCAGCTTCTTCCGATACATGGCCCACTTCTGCTGCACCGTGAGAGCGGTGGCCGCGCCGGGAACCTCGGGGTCGGAGTAGATCGTGTCGCCGAAGTCGATGTTGAAGTCGTTGTTCGCCGCCGCCATCGTCCCGAAGGCGTTGAACGTGCCCCAGAACGGCTCCGTCTCTCCGGGCGCCGAGACGGCCGTTTCGTCGCCGGAGAAGGCGAACCTGATCGGCGTGACGGCGGAGGGGCCCGGAGCGGTCTCGAACTTGCCCGCGGCGCTGCAGCCGTCGCCCTGAAGGCAGAAGCGGTAGTGGTAGGTGGTGGCAGGGTTCAGCTGGTCGAACTTGGTCTGGACCGTGAAGTCATGGCTGGCATCGGCCTGGAGGGTCCGCTGTCTGACCACGTAGTTGAAGGCGCCGTCCGTGGCGACCTGAGCCTTCACCGAGCCCTGGTCGGCAGTGCGACCCCAGATGATCGCGGAGTGAGAGGTGACCTCCCCCGCGGTGACCCCGCTGTTGAGCCCCGTGGCGAGCGCCGAGGCCGGCAACACGAGAGCTACCCCCGCCGCGGCAGCGACGGCCTTCATACCCCGAGTCCTCCCCACGGACAAGAACTTCCTCCCCACGAACCGGCAGTCTAGTCGAAATCGGCTTTCGAGGTCGGCATCGGGCTCGGCGCAGGAAAGCGATACATTTGGAGCGCGTAGGGTCGTGCTCAGGGAGAGCACGGAGCGGCAGTCATGGAGGAGCGTGGCAGGTTCAGGATCCCCAGCGGTTGACGTGGCTCAGGCGGCGGAGCTCACTGGCCTCTCGGCTAAGGCGATTCGCGCCCGCATCCGGCGCGGCGAGCTGCAGGCGGACATTCGCGATGACGGTGAGAGCATTCCCCTCGCGGAGCTGCGGCGACACGACCTGCTTGTGGAAGGCGACCGCTACCGATCCGCCCGCGAGCGAGTCGAATCCCTGGAGGCCCAGCTGCGTGACGCCGTCGAATCCCGCAAGCGCATCCAGCAGGAGCTCGAGGAGACCCAAGAGAAGGTCCGGGTGATGTGGGGCATGACACAACAGAGAGAATGGAGGCTCCAGCAGGCGCGGGAGCGGCCGCGTGGACGGTGGCCGTTCCGGCGAGGACCCGGCGGCGACGCGAAGTCCTCCTAGCGGAGGCTCGGCCCTCTGAGCGGAGGGGAGCAAGCGACATCGATTGGCCTGGTGATGGGCTCGGTGCTGTCGGTGCAGCTGGGCGCCGCGCTGGCGACGACGCTGTTCGACGAGCTTGGGCCGTCGGGGACGGTACTCCTTCGCACTGGATTCGCGGCGATGATCCTGGCGGCGATCTGGCGTCCGAGGGTGCCGCGGGACGCTACCGGGCCGCTGCGCGATGCGGTCCTTCTGGGGATGGTCCTGGCCGGCATGAACCTGAGCTTCTACGCAGCGCTCGACCGGATCCCGCTGGGAATCGCGGTGACGCTCGAGTTCACGGGGCCCTTCGCCGTCGCGGTTGCGGGATCGCGCCGACGGAGCGATCTGCTGTGGGTGGCGCTGGCGGCGGCCGGAATCGTCCTCCTCTCCCCCGGCCTCCACGGCTCGCTCGACGGCCTTGGGGTTGCATTCGCGCTGGTCGCGGGGGCCTTCTGGGCCGCCTACATCGTGCTTGCGACGCGCGTCGGGCGTGCTTTCAGCGGCGGCCAGGGTCTGGCGCTGGCGATGGTGGTGGCAGCGGTGGCGCTGGTCCCCGCGGGCGTGGCGGGCGGCGGCGGGACGCTGGGCCACCCAGGGCTCTTGGCAACGGGGCTCGCCGTCGCAGTGCTCAGCTCCGCGATCCCCTACTCGCTGGAGCTGGAGGCGCTGCGACGACTGCGGACGAGCACCTTCGGAGTGCTGATGAGCCTCGAGCCCGCCGTCGCCGCGCTGGTCGGCTTCGCCGCGCTCGGCCAGGACCTGAGCCCGGCTGAGACGGTCGCGATCGCCCTGGTGGTGGCCGCCAGCGCCGGCGCCTTGGGCACCGCGCGGGCGCCCGCTCCCGTCGAAGCCTAGGATCCTCGAGATTGTGGCCGTGGTTCGTGGCCAGGGCACTCCATGACCGGCAGGCGCGGGTAACGCGGATAGGCCGGGTCGGTGCGCGAGCGCTCGCAGAGCGAAAAGCTCGAGCCACGCGTGGTGCGAATGATCCGCTGGTGAACGCAGGAGTCGCAGAGGCCTGCGGGCGGGCGCTGCATGCTTGAAGTATCGCCACGCGCGTCGGTGTCGGGCGCTGCCTGGCGAGCGACTCAGCAGTAGTCGTTCGGATGCGTTCCCGCGCCGCTGGGCATCGCGCCGCCGGTGCACTCGACATACCGGTCTCGGCGGTAGACGATGCTGATCGGGAGCTGCGACTGCCCCGCGCGATCGTCGTTGAGGAACTTCGCGTTTCCTCCGAGGGTCAGCGTCTTGCCGGTGACCGCCCCGGAATAGTTGGTGTTCCCCCAGAGCTCGACGTCGGTCTGGGGTGCATAGATCGTCATCTCGCTCCCCGAGTTGCCGATGAAGTGGGCCTTCGTGGGTATGGAGTCGGAGCCCACCATGACGATGCGGAGGTCGTACGGATTCCCGCTCGTGGTGACGAACTCCGTGTTGCCGGTCATGTTCAGCTGGGTCACCGGATTGCCGGTTTGCCCGCAGGTCTCGGGGGAGTGGAAGATGATCGTCGCCACCGTTCCCTGGGCAATGATCAGCTGGCTGTTGCCCGACATGTTGATCTGGCAGAAGCTGTAGGGCTTGTTGCTGGCGCCGAGCGTCACCCGCCCGCCTCCTGTCATCGTGAGCGCCCGCGTTGTCGCGTTCCAGGTGACGTTCCCCTGCTTCGGGTCGAGGGTGAAGAAGCGGCCGTTGGAGTTGTCGGTCCAGGCCGTCCCGGGATCGACCGGGGGCATCGAGAGCTCCTCCTCGTAGATGTGGTATCCCGCGCACTGGGTGCCGCTGAACGTTTGGCCCTGGCCGTGCTTGGCGTCGCCACAGAGGTAGCCGCTGCCCGCCGTGGTGATGCTCCCATTGCTTGCCGCGTTCGTCGTCTTGCCGGAGTTACCGATGTTGCTGCTGCTGTTGATCGTCACGCTGTCGATGCCCACGGCGCTGAAGTCGCCGAAGACTCCGCTGCCGTCCGTTGCTCGGGCGACGACGTCCAGCCTCCGGCTGACATGGTCGGCCGTGCCCACGGAGACCACCGAAAGCTCCCGCTTGATGCCCGTGTGAGTGGTCCCGATGAGACTCCAGGGCTTGACGCGGTACGTGTAGGACCGGCCGCCGACCGTATCCGTCCACGCCGGGCACCACCCATCGGCAAGCGCCAGCCCCGGAACCAGAGCGTTACCTGACCCGGGCACGACGCAAGGGAGGACGTTCGAGGTCGCGATCTTGTTCTGGCGGTAGAGGGCCATTTGGACGCCGGCATCTGCGGCCGCGAGCGCATCCTTTGAGTCCGCGTCACGCACGCTGCCGCTCTGTGCATGAATCGACGCGACCACCGCTGCCCCGGACAGACCAAGGCCTGCGACGATTATCGTCAGCACCGTGGGCAGGGCGAAGCCGCGTTCTGAACGCCACAAGTGGCTCAGCGCCCCCTGCATGGTCAATCGCTGGCGCATCGCGTCTCGCCCATCCCATCGACCGGCGAGCCGGGGCCCTTGAGCGAGCTGCGCTGGGATCGGCCCTTTTGTTGGCTGGGCCCCTGCCCGTCGCGAGCCTTACTTCACTTTGTATAGTCAAACGCCGTGACCACCTTCAAGCGGCTGCTCGGCTTTCTTCGCCCCTACCGGCGGCCCGTGGTCGGATCGCTGGTCTTTGCCTGGCTGGCGATGGGCATGACGGTGCTGATCCCGTGGCTCATCGGCGACGCCGTCGACGCGATCAACGACCAGCGGCGCCCCGACATCGGGCCCCTGGCCGTCGCGATCGTCGGCGCCGGCGTCCTGCGACTGGGGTTGACAGTGGTCCGGCGACTGATCGCGGGCAAGGTTTCGGTGGCCGTCGAGTTCGACCTGCGGGAGCGAATCTATTCCCACCTACAGGCGCTCGAGCTGGGGTTCTTCGACAGTCAGCAGACGGGACAGCTGATGTCGAGAGCGACGGTCGACCTCCAGTCGATCCGCTTCTTTCTCGGCTACGGACTGATCTTCTTGACGCAGAACGCGCTCACGCTGTTGCTGGCGGGCGCGGTGATGTTCGCGATCAAGCCCTGGCTGGCGGCGCTGGCGCTGTTGCCCGTGCCATTCGTGGTTCTCACCGCGGCCCGCTTCAACCGCCTCTCCCGCCCCGCGGTACAGGAGATCCAGCAGCGGATCGCGGAGCTCACCGCTGAGGCGGAGGAGAGCGTCTCGGGAATCCGGATCGTGAAGGCGTTCGCCCGCGAACAGCACATGCTGGGGCGTTTCCGCCACTCGGTGGCGCGGGTCTTCGACCAGAACGTCTACTCCACCCGCCTACGGGCCTACTACTCGCCGATGCTCGGCTTCATCCCCAGCCTGGGGCTGGCCGTGGTGCTCCTGATCGGCGGCCGCCAGGTGATCGCCGGCCGGATGACGCTGGGCGAGTTCACGGCCTTCTACACCTATCTGGTGATGCTGGTGGGGCCGATGCGCATGCTGGGCATGGCACTGGGAATGGCGCAGCGAGCGGTCGCCTCCGGCAACCGGATGTTCGAGATCCTCGATCGCGAGCCGAGGATCGCCAGCCCGCCGCAGGCCGCCCCCCTGCCGCCGGGGCCCGGGCAAGTGGAGCTGCGCGGCGTGACGCTGCGCTACAACGGCTCCGAGCCCGCGCTCACCGACGTCAGCCTGGACGTCGAGGCGGGGCGCACCGTCGCCTTGGTCGGCCCGACGGGGTCAGGGAAGACGAGCCTGGTGGCGCTGATCGCGCGGCTGTACGACCCGAGCGAGGGACAGGTGCTGGTCGACGGTGCGGATGTGCGTTCGGTGGACTTGCGCTCACTGCGAAGGGCGATCGCCTTCGTCGCAGACGACAGCTTCCTGTTCTCGGCATCGGTGGCCGAGAACATCGCCTACGCCCGTCCTGGCGCCACTCTCGAAGAGATCGAGCAGGCGGCTCGGCGCGCTCAGGCGCACGAATTCATCCGGGGGCTGCCCGAGGGGTACGACACCGTCATTGGTGAGCGGGGGCTGACCCTCTCGGGCGGGCAGCGGCAGCGTGTCGCGATCGCGCGGGCGCTGCTGGCCGACCCACGGATCCTGATCCTCGACGATGCGACCTCCTCGGTCGACGCGACGACGGAGGCCGAGATCAAGCGCGGCCTTGCGGAGGTCATGAAGGGTAGGACGACGTTCGTCGTCGCCCACCGGCTGTCCACGGTCTCGCTCGCCGACGAGGTCGTGGTGATGGACGGCGGCCGCATCGTCGACCGCGGCACGCACCAGGAGCTGCTCGAGCGCTCGGCGCTCTATGGCGAGATTGCCGAGTTCGGCTGCGAGGACGTCGTGTTCCTGCAGCGCGATCTGGAGGAGCGCGAGGAGGTGGCGAGACTTTGAGCGGGATCAGGGAGTTTCGCGGCGATCGCCGAGGCCGTCCCGGTCGCGAGGAGGAGCCGGCGCTGGATCCCGAGACCCAGGGATCGGAGCTCGCGGAGGACACCGAGGACCAGACGAACCAGCCTGGGCGGTTCGCCGGAACCCTGCTTCTGCTGCGGGACCTCTGGCGGCTGATCAGGGGCGAAGACCAGCGCGGGCGCAAGCTGCGATGGCTGGTCGCGTTGCTGCGCCCCTATCGGACGCAGGTGGTGCTGATGATGGTGGCGCTGGTGGTCGCCACCGCAGCGGCGCTGGCGCCGCCCTACCTGGCCGGGCAGGCGATCGACAGCGGCATCCGCACAGGTGACACCGATGCCCTGACCCTGATCGTGGTCATCTTCCTCGTCTCGGTCGCGGTGCTGTGGGCGGCGACCTACGCGCAGACCTACCTCGTCGGCTGGGTGGGCCAGCGCGCCCTGCAGGACCTGCGGGAACGGATCTACACGCACCTACAGGGGATGTCGATCGGTTTCTTCACCCGCAACAAGCCGGGGGTCCTGATCTCGCGGTTGACGAACGACGTGCAGGCACTCGACAGCCTGGTCACCGACGGCGTCGTGACGCTGTTCTCGAGCACGCTGACGCTGCTCGGCGTGATCGTGATCCTGCTTGCGCTCGACGTGCCCCTGGCGCTCGTCACCTTTCTCACCTTCCCGCTGCTGGCGGTGGGCAGCGTGATCTTCCGGATCATCTCCGCCGGCGCCTACCGCTTGACGCGGGAGAAGATCGCCAACATCACCGCCTACCTACAGGAGACGCTCTCCGGGGTGCGGGTCGTGCGGAGCTTCGGTCGCGAGGACCGGCATCTGGAGCGGATGTCGGAGCTGAACGAGGAGAACCGGGTCGTGAACATGCGGACGGTCTACCTCAACGCGGCCTACTTCCCGGTGGTCGAGCTGCTGTCTGCCATCGGGACCGCCGTGATCATCCTCTACGGCGGCTACCAGGCCGTGGAGGGGAACATCGAGATCGGAGTGATGGTCGCCTTCATCGGCTATCTGCAGCTCTTCTTCGACCCGATCCAGCAGATCTCACAGCTCTACACGACCTACCAGCAGGGGATGGCGGCCCTGGACAAGATCTTCGATCTGCTCGACACCCGGCCCGACATGGTGGACAAGCCCGACGCGGTCGATCCGGGGCGGCTGCAGGGCGAGGTCGAGCTGGACGATGTCTGGTTCTCGTATGCCGGCGGCGGTGATGCGCCGGACGCCGACGGCGACTGGGCCCTGGCTGGGGTCGACCTTCGGATTCCGGCCGGACAGACCGTGGCGCTGGTCGGCGAGACGGGGGCGGGAAAGTCGACGCTGGCGAAGCTGGTGGCCCGGTTCTACGATCCGCAGCGCGGCCGGGTACTGGTGGATGGCCGTGACGCGCGGGATCTGCGCGCCGGGGCGCTACGCAGCCAGCTGGGAATCGTGCCCCAGGAGGGCTTCCTGTTCTCCGGCACGATCCGGGACAACATCGCGTTCGGGCGCCCCGACGCCTCCGAGGAGGACATTCACTCCGCGGCCGCGGCGGTCGGCGCCAACACGTTCCTGGAGCGGCTGCCGGAGGGGTTCGACACGGAGGTTGGTGAGCGCGGGATCCACCTCTCGGCCGGCCAGCGGCAGCTGGTCGCCTTCGCGCGGGCGCTGCTGGCGGAGCCCCGCATCCTGATCCTCGACGAGGCGACCTCCAACGTGGACGTACGGACGGAGCGAACCATCGAGCGGGGGCTCGAGCGGCTGCTGGTGGGACGTACGGCGATCGTGATCGCCCACCGGCTGTCGACGATCAGGGGGGCAGGGCTGATCGTGGTGCTGGAGCACGGTCGGGTCGTGGAGACGGGGACGCACGAGACCCTGATCAACGCGGGCGGGACCTACTCGCGCCTCTACGGGGACTGGGCCGAGCAGGCGGCGTAGACGCGCCCCGGCGGCCGGCTAGGGCGAGACGCCTCCGCCCCCGGTGCCACCCGTGCCGCCGCCGCCCCCGGTGCCGCCGCCGCCCGTGCCACCCCCGGTGCCGCCGCCGCCCCCCGTCCCGCCGGTCGGCGCCGGTGTGGTCGTCGTCGGGACAGTTGTGGTGGGCGTCGTCGGTGTCGTCGGTGTCGTCGGGGTAGTCACCGGCGGGGCGGTTGTGGTGCCCGTTGCGGGCGGAGCTTCGCCGGCGTTCGCGCAGTCGTTGAAGCCGTACTCCTGGGCGGCGGCCTGGGCGTTGGAGGCGGCGGTGCCCGCCGCCGCCTCGGCGGACGAAGGATCGTCCCCCTCCTCGAGCGCGGATTGCTTGCTGCTCAGTGCGTCCACCTGGTCCCGAAGCGCGGCGAGGAAGCGGTCGAGGTCGGAGCGGTCCTGATCCGGCGGGCTCAGGGATTCGAGGGATTGGAGCTCGCTGCGCGTGATCTCAACCTGTTGCGCGGCCTGGAGGTTGGGGTCGCCTGCGGCGTTGCCGGTGTCGAGCGCCGCGAGCGCCGCATTGGCCTCGCCGCAGATCGCGTCGCCCTGGGCGATGAAGTCCTTCTTGCCGAGCGGCGCCGGCCCCTGGCTGCCGGTGTCCTGGGCCGGCTCGATCGGGGCCGAGTCGTCGCCTCCGCAGCCCGCCGCCACGAGCGCGGCCGCCACGACGAGGTCCGCAAGCGGGAGGAAATTGCGCCCGGTCCGCACGGCGCGCAAAGTAGCAACTGATGAAGCTGCCCGGGATGGATTCGAACCACCGTTTCGCGGTCCAGAGCCGCGCGTCTTGCCTCTAGACGACCGGGCAGTGCATCGCGGCCTAAGTTAGCGACTCCCGAGGCCGCCGGTTTACCCCTGCTCGATCTGCTCCAGATCGGAGTCCGCGTCCCCCAGCACGTCCTTCTGCCCCGAGATGTCGGCGCCCGACTCGAGCAGCCGCCGCGCATGTGCCAGGTCCTCCGAGCGGCCCACGCTCAGGGCGGCGACCACCTTGCCTTGCTCCAGGTACCAGGCGCTGAACTCCCCCGCGTCCCGATCGCCCCGCCAGACGATGTCGTCCCAGCTCTGCGCGGGCCCCACGTACTCGAGGCCGGTCCAGTCCGCCAGGTCGCTGAAGAAGTACGGGACCACCCGGTAGGGCTGCGCGTCGCCCAGCAGCGCGCCCGCCACGTGCTGTCCCTGTTGTAGCGCCACGTCCCAGTGCTCCACCCGCAATCGCCGGCCGTGGATCGCGCTGTCATACGAGCACACGTCGCCGGCCGCAAAGATCCCGCTGACGGAGGTCTCCAGCTTCGAGTCACAGATGATCCCGTTGTCCACTTCGAGCCCGGCCCGCTCCGCCAGCATCGTGTCGGGGTGGACCCCGGCGCCCACCACCACCACGTCGCCCTCGATCTCGCGCCCGCTCTTGGTTCGAATTGCGCGCACGCGGCCATCCCCCAAGAACGCCTCCAGCTGATCTCCCGGCACCAGGTCGATTCCGTGCGACTCGAGAATCTTGTGGAAGTAGCGCCCCACCTCCTCGCCGAAGGCCCGCGACAGCGCGACGTCCTCCAGCATCACCATCGTGCACTTTGTTCCCGTCGCGGTCAGGGACGCCGCCACCTCGCTGGCGATGTAGCTGCCGCCGATCAGGACCACGTGCTCGGCGCTCTTCGCCTCCTCCCGGATCGCCTCGGAGTTTCCCAGCACGCGGAGGTAATGGATTCCGTCCAGCTGCGCTCCCTCCAAGTGATGCAGGATGTTGACTCGCGCGCCGGTGGCTATCACCGCCTTGCCGAAACCGACGACCTCCTTCGTCTGGAGCTTCGCCGTTCGCGCCTCCAGGTCCAGCGACATGACGCTCGCCCCGGAGAGCAGCTCGACGTCGTTCGCCTCATACCAGTCCGCCCCGTTCACGTAGGCGTCCTCCCGCTTGCTCTCCCCCCGCATGTACTCCTTGGAGAGCGGGGGACGCTCGTACGGAGGATCCGGCTCACGTCCCACCAGCAGAATCGACTCCTCGGACTCGCGCCGGCGTAGCTCGGCGGCGCAGTGTGCCGACGCCATGCCGCCGCCGATCAGCAGGTAGTCGACCCGGCGGTCTGTCATCGGTCCAGCGGGATCACTCTGCCGCGCTGCCGTCAGGCCCGAAGTACGCCTTGAGCTCCTCTTCCAAGCCCGGATCGAGCACGGCGAGCACCTCGTCGCCTGGCTCCAGCACCGTGTCCTGTACCGGCACGAAGCCCGTGCCCCCGCGCAGCACCGAGATCAGCAGGCTTCCCTCGGGCATCTCCAAGTCCCCCACCCGCCGTCCGGCCACGGGCGAGTCGTCACCAAGCAGCAGCTCGATGATCTCCAGGCGCTCCTTCTCGAGGTCGAGTAGATGAACCAGGCCGTACTTGGGCACCTCGTGCTCGATCAGGCGCAGGATCAGGTCGGTCGCCGACACGACGGGCCCAATCCCGAGCAGCTCGAACCACTGCTTGTTGCGCGGGTTGTTCACCCTGGCGATGGTCTGATCCACCATGTACTTCTCCTTGGCGACCTGGCAGATCAGCATGTTGTCCTCGTCGTCCCCCGTGACCGCGATCACCAGGTCCGCCCGCGAGACCCCGGCCCGCTCGAGCACCCACAGCTCGCTCGCATCGCCGTACTGAATGGCGTGCTCCAGCTCCTGCTCGACCGTCAGATAGCGGCTGCGGTCGTTTTCGAGCAGCGTCACCTCGTGGCCCTTCTCCAGCAGCTCACGGCCCAGGTTCCATCCCACCTTGCCCGCCCCGACGATGATCACGTACATCCGTCGCCCCTCCCGCCGACCGCTAGACGCCGCCTGCCGTCTTCGCGGCAGCTTCCTTCACTTCAGCCTCCAGCATCTCGATCGCCACCCGAGTCGGGCAGATGGTGCGCAGTCCCTGCTGCTCGTACCACTCGGCCCTGTATGGATCGAGGATCCGCGCGATCACCGTCGGCACGTTGAACCGCCGGTGGGCAATCTGGGCGATCACGATGTTCGTGTTGTCGCCGTCGGTGGCCGCCACAAAGGCGTCGGCGTTCTCGATTCCAGCCTCCTGAAGCGCCTCGATCTCGAGGCCGGTGCCGACCGTGAACTGGCCGCCCATGTCCTCCCATGGCTTCTCTAGGCCGATCTCGAGCCGCGCATGCGCCTCCGAGTCCTCGTCCAGGCACGAGACCTGGTGCCCCTCACGGAGCATCGCCCGCGCCAGAGACGAGCCCACGCGGCCTGCACCGACGATCAGGATGAACACCGCGTGGATGCTACCCCTCCGGCACGCGGGCCCGCAGGACTTCTGGGTCGGCTGATCCGTTGGTCGCCTAGTCGGCGGGTGGAGCGGTCAGCAGCACCCTGCAGGGAGCCTTCTTGAGCACGTACTCGGTCACCTCGCCCACCTCCGGCGGGCGCGTGCCGCCGATGCCGCCCAGCATCGCCCCTCCCCGCATTCGGGTGGGCGGCTCGCCGCCCATCACGATCAACTCGACGTTCCGGCGGCGGGCCGCGTCGACGATCCCCGCACCCACGCTGCGCGCCGGAACCAGCTCCGTTTCGACCTCGACCGTCTCGTACTCCTCGCCCACCTCCCGAGCGCGCTGCAGGGCGGCCTGCGCCGCCTCCAGCCGTTCCTTCGGCGGCGGGGCATCCAGCGGCACCGTGAGCGGCTGCTCCAGCACGTAGATCACCTCCAGCCGTGGCCTCCGCTCGTCCGGCTGGTCGGCGGCGTCGGCAAGGCGGCCCGCGGTGCTCACGATGTCGTCGTCGAGCTCGGTTCCGAAGATCGGCACGAGGATGTCGCCGTACTCGGCCTCGCGGACCTCCTTGCGCAGCGCCTCCTCGGGTACGGAGACGCGCTTGGTCAGCGAGGTCCCCTCGACGAACCGCCGATAGATCACATAGGCGACCAGGCCAAACAGCATCCAGCCGCCTCCCACCCAGCGCGATTTTTCGTGGAAGGCCAGCACCGCGATCCACAGCAGCACCATCAGCACGGCGCCGACAAGCGCCGGCAGCGGAAGGGCGCGCCCGCGGACCTCGAGGTCGAGCGGAATCCGGAAGGGACGCTCGCGCTCCGGGTCCGTCCAGCGCAGGCGGACCACCGAAAGATGGGCGATGGCGATCGCCAGCGTGGCGCCGAAGGCGTAGATCCCGGCCAGCAGGCGGATGTCGCCGGGGACCGCAAGCGCGAATGCGATCACCGCGGCCGCTGAAATCGCCACATAAGGAGTCGAGCGTGGGCCCAGCTTTCCCAGCCAACTCGGCACCTGCCGGTTGGTTGCCAGCACGTAAACGTGCCGCGACAGCCCCAGCATCGAAGTGCTTGCCGCCCAGGCCAGCACCACGGGCGCGATCGCCACGACCGCCACCTGGAGCACGGTCGAGAGCCAGGCGGGGTCATAGCTCATCACCACCCCGAGCACCGGTTCCTCGATGAACCGCTCGCCGAGGGCCGTATGCGGACCGTCGGGCCCGGGAACGACGGGCACAGCCATCAACGCCACGGCCGTCATGCCGGCATAGATCAGGGGGAGCAGGATCGCGGTGGTGCTGACCACACGGCGCAGGTCCCGCGGCCCCCACGACAAGTCGGGAGCCAGGTCGGAGGCCGCCTCGATGCCGGCGAAGGCGAGCGTCGCGACCGCCAGCGACTCGAAGATGTCCTCGGCGGAGGGGCTCGTGAACAGGTCCAGGTTCGAGGTCAAGAGATCGGGATTGAGCACCACGATCGCCCCGGCCGCGATCACCGCCAACTGGAGCAGGATGTCGGCCAGAGCCAGCACGATCAGCGGACGCTGGCGGATCTGGCCCGTGAAGCCGGCGATGTTCACCCCTGCGCTGAACACGATCACCGCCGCTGTCACGGCGATCTCCACCCAACCGTGCGTGAAGCCGCCCCAGATCGGGCCCAGGTAGTGCGGCGCCGAGATGGCCGCCAGGGCGATGACGATGATGTAGTCGATCAGGATCGCCCAGCCGGCGATGAAGCTGACCAGCTCGTTGAACGCCTGCCGCGCGAACGTTGCCGATCCACCCCGCTCGACGAACATCGCGCCCCCCTCGAGGTAGGTGAGCGTGGCGAGCACGAACAGCACGACGGCGGCCAGGAAGATCAGCGGAGTGAGCCCCAGCCCACGCTCGGCCACGACGCCGATGGAGAAGTAGAGCGAGAAACCCACTGCCGAGTACGCGACCGCGAACAGCCACGGCACGCCGAGGATGCGCCTCGTCAGCGGACCTTGGCCTAGGCGCAGGAGTGGCAACCGCCAGCGACCGGCGGCGCTTTTGTCCGGGGGCGCATCGCCGTCGCCTGTCGGCGGTGGCTCGTTGGCCGGGCCCTGGCTCAACCCCCCGACCGTCCGGTCAGATAGAGGCGCGCGACTCCCAGGGCGGTGAACAGGACGCCGATCAGGAACCCAGTCGAGATCGGACCGCCGCCATTGGCCAGGGTGATGATCAGGATCGCGACGCCGAATCCGAGGATCACAACGGAGAAGATCCGGGTGACGCCGCGGTAGAGCTGGTCGGGTGGCGCCATGCCGGCGGAATTCTCTCCTAGGCGGCCGTCGGAAGCCTCTCGCCCGGCCTGGCGGCGACGATCACGCGGCACGGTCGCTCCGCGAGCACGGTCTGGAGCGTCTTCCCGTACAGAGGGGTCCCGTTCCGGTAGCGAAGCGGCATCACGATTGCGGCCGCCTTGATCGCGCGCGCCTCCTCGACGATGGCCTGCCCCCCCTGCCCTGGGCGCACCCGCTGGACGCTGCCCGTGACCCTCATGCCACCGATCAGCTTTGCCTGCTCGATTTTGGTCTGCGCCTCGGATTCCGGCTCCGGGAGCGGCGCGTCCAGCGGCAGGCTGGTCGGGATGTTGACGATCCCCAGGACGTGGATCCCGCGCCGCCGCCGCCCGGCGAGCCGAACGGCGGTGGCCACCGCCTCCTCCGAGAAGGGCTCGTCTGCCTCGAAGGCCACCAACACGCTCTGGTATTCGATCTCCTGGACACCGAGTGGCTCGGGAGTCACCACCTTGACCGTCTGCGCCAGCGGCAACTCGCAGCGGCGCCGGTAGGAGTAGTAGACGACGATCCCGAGCAGCATCCAGCCGGCGCCGACGACCAGGGTGCGGAGGTTGAGAGCCATCACCACGATCCAGGCCGAGAACGTGCCGAGGCCGCCGAGGACCGCCGTCAGGGGCAGCTCGACGCCCCGGAAACGGAAGTTCCAGCGGGGCTTCCAACCCCGCTTCGCGTCGGGGAACTTCTGCCGTAATCGCAGCACCGAGACGTGCGCCACGGTGAACGAGAGCATGGCACCAAACGAGTACATCGTCGCCAGGAAGTCTGTCTTCCCAGGCACCATGGTCAGCGCAGCGACCCCCGAAAAGACCAGGATCGCGATATAGGGAGTGTTGAAACGCGGATGCACCCGGCGCAGCCGCTCGGGGAGCTGGCGGTGGTGGCCCATCGAAAAGGTCAGCCGCGAGACGCCGATCAACGCCGCGTTGGTGGCGATCAGGAGGATCACGGCCGCCAAAATCCCGACGTAGATCCGCATCGCGTCCGTGAGGCCCGCGCTGAGCCCCAGGTTCTCCACGATCCCAAGCACCGGGTCGCCGGCGAACTTCGTCCCCAGCTCGGTCGAGAAATGGCCGGCGGGGCCCTCGGTCACCGGCATTGCCGACAGGGCGATGACTGGCAGCAGCACGTAGAGGCCCAGCACGGCGAGCACCACGAGCCGGGTGCCATCGGGCACGGTCCGCTCTGCGTCGCGCGCTTCCTCCGCCATGTTCGAGATCGTCTCGATCCCCGTATAGGCGATCATCCCGACGGCGATCCCGAGCGCGGCGTCGCCCCAGGTCGGTGCGACGCCGAGGTGGACATTGTCGACCAGCGTGGCCGGGTCCAGCACGAGCGCGATCCCAATGACGACCAGCAGGACCTGGGTGGCCAGGTCGCCGATCGCGAGCACCAGGTTCACCCGCGAGGACTCCTGAGTCCCCTTGACGTTGAGCGCCGCCAGCAGGGCTACCAGTGTGATCCCGGCGATCACGTCGCCTGGGCCGTGACCAAGGGACGGCCAGAACACCGCCAGGTAGTGGGGTATGAAGAAGGCCGAGATCGCGGCCGTGATGATGTAGTTGAGCATCTGACCCCAGCCGGCGATGAAGCTGACCACCTCGTTGAACGCATGGCGCGCGAAGCTCGCCGACCCCCCGGCCTCCGGGTACATCACCGTCGCCTCGATGTAGGTGGCGGCGGTGAAGGCGAAGATGAGCCCGGCGATCAGGAACGTCACCGGGGTCAGGCCGAGCGCAAAGCTCGCCACGACGCCGAGCGCGTAGTAGATCGACGAGCCTACGTTCCCGTAGGCCGCCGAGAACAGTGCCCCGACGCCGTGCACGCGGCGCAGGGATTCTTCTCTGGGGATCCTCTCGGCCATCTGACCCGACTATAGGCGGCGCCTGAGCGGCTTCATGCCGCTTCCTTTCAGGTCCGCTGCACGTGCGCCCGCGAGACCGCCTCCGGCCCTGGGCAGCCGCAGAGCGCCAGGGCGAGCTCGAGCTCGTCGCGAAGCAGCCCGAGCACCCGTCCGGCCCCAGCTTCCCCTGCCGCAGCCAGGCCCCAAAGCGCAGGACGCCCGACCAGCACCGCGCGGGCGCCGAGGGCCAGCGCCGTCACTACGTCGGATCCCCGCCTGACCCCGCCGTCCATCAGCACCTCGACCCGATCTCCAACCGCCTCCGCCACCTCCGCGACCGCGTCGACGGTGGCCGCGACGCCATCGAGCTGGCGACCGCCGTGGTTGGAGACGATCACTCCGGCCGCGCCCCGATCTGCGGCCAGCACCGCATCCTCAGGGGTCATCACACCCTTGACCAGCACGGGTAGGCTCGAGTCCGAGACCAGCGCTTCGAGGTCTGTCCAGCCAAGCGCCGGGTCCACCAGGCCGAGCACCTCGGCAACGCTGATGGGCGCGTCATCGGATCCGGTCGCTTTCGCGACGCCCGGCACGGGGAGGTTCGCCGGCAACCGGAAGCCGCTCCGCAGGTCGCGCTCCCGCCGGCCCGGTCGCGGGGCGTCCACGGTCAGCGCGATGGCGCGGAACCCGGCCTCGACCGCTTCGGAGAGCAGCGCCCTGGTCACGCCGCGGTCGCGGAAGCAGTAGAGCTGGAACCAAAGCCGCGTGCCGGGCGCCGTGGCCGCCACTTCGCCGGGTGACGCGGTGGCGAGGGTGGAAAGGCACATCACCGTCCCCGCATCCGCCGCGGCCCGCGCCATCCCCGCCTCCCCGTCCGGGTGAGCAAGCCGCTGGAACGCGACCGGGGCGACCAGGATCGGCATCGACAGCTGCTCGCCCAGCACGGTCGTGCGGGTGTGGACCTCAGAGACATCGACCAGCACCCGCGGCCGCAGCCGCCAGCGGGCGAACGCCGAGACGTTCTCGCGCAGCGTCCGCTCGTCCCCTGCGCCACCGGCGAAGTACCCGTAGGCTCCTGGCTCCAGCGCCTCAGCGGCCAGGCGCTCGTAATCGGCGACGTTGAGCGGAGGCGCACCGCCTTCCGGAGCTTCCACGGCGCAAGCCTATGCCGCGCACCGCGGACCCGACAGTGCGGTGTTCTCGCCTAGAAGTGAACGATGGGGATGATCAGGATGGCGACGATGTTCGCCACCTTGATCATCGGGTTGATCGCCGGGCCGGCGGTGTCCTTGTAGGGGTCGCCGACCGTGTCGCCGGTGACCGCTGCGGCGTGGGCCTCGGAGCCCTTTCCGCCGTAGGCGCCGTCCTCAATCAACTTCTTGGCGTTGTCCCACGCGCCGCCGCCAGCGGTCATCGACAGGGCCATGAACAGCCCGACGACGATGACCCCGATCAGCAGTCCGCCGAGGGCGTCGACCGAGAGCAGCCCGACAATCGTCGGGACAACGATCGGGATGAGCGACGGCAAGATCATCTCCCGCTGCGCCGCCGCGGTGACGATTCCCACGGTGCGCCCGTACTCGGGCTTCTCGGTGCCCTCCATGATCCCCGGGTGCTCGCGGAACTGCTTGCGCACCTCCTCGACCACCTGGCCGCCCGCGCGCCCGACCGCCTCAATGGCGAGCGCGGCGAACAGGTAGACCATGATCCCGCCAACCAGCAGGCCGATCAATACGTCCGGACTCGACAGGTTGAACAGCCCGCCGAGGTCGAAGTTCGACGGCGCCTCGGGAGCCAACTCCGCCTTGAACGCTGAGAACAGCACCAGGGCCGCGAGCGCGGCCGAGCCGATCGCGTAGCCCTTGGTGACCGCCTTGGTGGTGTTGCCGACAGCGTCGAGCGGGTCGGTGACGTTGCGGACGGACTCGGGCAGCTCCGCCATCTCGGCGATGCCGCCGGCGTTGTCGGTGATCGGGCCGAACGCGTCGAGCGCCACGATCAGGCCGCACAGCGAGAGCTGCGCCATCACCGCGATGCCGATGCCGTAAATCCCGGCCAGCTCGTTGGCGGCGAGGATCGCGAACGCGATCAGCAGCGCCGGCAGCGCGGTCGACTGAAAGCCCTGCGCGAGACCCTGGATGATGTTGGTCGCGTGGCCCGTCTGTGAAGCCCGCGAGATCGTCTTCACCGGCCTGAACCGCGTGGACGTGTAGTAGTCGGTGATCACGAACAGTCCGGCGGTGACGGCGACGCCGATCAGCCCGCACAGCCACAGGTCGGTGACGCTCGCGCCGGCCAGCGCGCCGCCCGAGCCGAGCACGCCGAGGTCCAGCGGGTCCTCCATCAGCCACTTGGTGATCGGGTAGAACGCCAGCGCCGAGAGCCCGCCCGAGATGATCAGGCCGCGATATAGCGCGCCCTCGACCTTGTCGGTTGTGGTCCGCACCGCCAGCGCGCCGATGATCGAGGCGATAATCGCCACGGCGCCGATCACCAGCGGGTAGATCGCCACCTCGCGGGCGAAGCCGGTGTCGAACGAGAGCACCCCGAGCAGCATCACGGCCACCGAAGTGACCGCGTAGGTCTCGAAGAGGTCGGCCGCCATGCCGGCGCAGTCGCCGACGTTGTCGCCGACGTTGTCGGCGATCACGGCCGGGTTGCGCGGGTCGTCCTCGGGGATCCCCGCCTCGACCTTGCCGACCAGGTCGGCGCCGACGTCGGCGGCCTTGGTGAAGATGCCGCCGCCGAGACGGGCGAAGACCGAGATCAGCGAGCCGCCGAAGCCGAGGCCGATGAGCGCGTCGACGGCCTCCTTGTCGGTCTTGTCGGCGAGCACGAGGATGCCGAAGTAGCCGGCGACGCCGAGCAGCGCCATGCCGACCACCAACATGCCCGTGACCGAGCCGCCCTTGAAGGCGACGTCCAGCGCCGGCGGAACGCCGCCGCGCGCCGCCTCGGCGACGCGCGCGTTCGCGCGCACGGACAGGTTCATGCCGATGAAGCCGGCCGAGCCCGAGAGCACGCCGCCGATCACGAAGCCGATGCCCGTGACGACGTCCTGGAGGATCGCGAGCAGGATCGCGAGCGGTACGGCGACCAGCGCGATGATCAAGTACTGGCGGCTCAGGTAGGCCTTGGCGCCCTCCTGGACGGCGCCCGAAATCTCGCGCATACGGTCGCTGCCCGGCGACAGCGCGAGCAGGCGCTGCGTGACCAGCACGCCGTAGACGACAGCGGCGCCAGCGCAGACGAGCGCGATGACCACGCCGTAGTCGGTTAGGAAGTCGGTCAAGTCTGAGTCCTAGGGGGCTTGCGAGCAGCGGGCCGCGTTGGGGAACTCCCGGCTCTGAAGCGCGCGGAGTCTAGCGGGGAGGCGTGCTTCCGGGCGGTGTCCAGAGCCTGGAGGGCTCGCGCTGCGCACCCTCGCGTGGCGGCGCCTCGCCTCCCGGCTGCGGCGCCTCGCCTCCTTCCTTCGGCTCCCCGGCGTCACCCCCCGCGTGTCTGGCATACAGCACCTGGATCTCGGAGAGAGCGCTCCGCACCTGCTTCGCCGCATCGTCGTCGAGCAGATCGACGATGGCCCGCACCGCCTCGATCCCGACCCGGGCCTGCTCCAGGTCACGCTCATCATCCTTGGCGATCCGGCGAGCGGAGAGGTTGATCACGCTCACCACGCTCTCGAGCAGCAGATCCTGGACCCTGACCTTGCGCAGCTGCTCCTCGATCTGCTGGCGAAGCTCCTCCTGGCTCGGCTGTCCGGGCTCCCTCGGCTCCTGGCTCTGCTCGTCGTTCACTTCGTCGACACTCCTTCGGGGACGTACGTGCGTCTGGTCTCGGCCACGGCCTCACGATAGATCTCCTCGATGGACGCGCCCGCGCTGAGTG
The DNA here is from genome assembly GCA_035573435.1 of Solirubrobacterales bacterium. GTDB lineage: Bacteria > Actinomycetota > Thermoleophilia > Solirubrobacterales > 70-9 > AC-56. The sequence continues at coordinate 245,184 of DATMZR010000006.1, read as the reverse complement.
CCTGCTGGGCACGCCGCGCGCCGTTCAGCTCGGGCAGCGCGAGGTCGAGCCCCAGCGATTGGCGGGCCGGCGCGGTCCACTCGAGCAACCGCTCGACGGCCTCCAGCGCCGGCAGCTCCTCACCGCGGTCGAAATCGATCATCCTGCCCTCCGTGCCGTGGCGGATCGCGCGCCACAGGTTCTCCTCGATCTCGCGCTGGCCCAGGGGCTCGGGGAGCAGGCCCCCGTCGTAGTCCAGCGCACTCTGCGCGACGCACGCGGTCATCAAGGCCGCGAGCGCGAACGATTCCTCTCCGCCGATCTGGGCGTCACAGATTCGCACCTCAACGGTGCCGAAGATGTGGTGTGGGCGGACGCTCCACCACAGCTGCGTGGCTTCGACGATCGAGTTGGTGCGAACCAAGAGCTCGATGAAGTCCTTGTAGGCGTCCCAGCCCCCGAATGGCTCGTGGATCCCGCAGCGAGGGAAGGTGCGCGTGAAGATCTCCGTGCGGACCGAGCTGAGGCCGGTGTCGTGGCCGTCCAGAAACGGCGAGTTCGCGGACAGCGCCAGGAGCGCCGGCAGCACGCCGCGCATGTGGTCGCATACGGCGACAGCGCGATCGGCACCGCGCACGCCCACGTGGACGTGAAGGCTCCAAGTGTTGTTTCGCTGGGCAACCCAGCGGAGCTCCTCGCGAAGCCTCGCGTAATGGGGCGTGTCGATGATCTGCTGGTCCAGGTAGCTGGCCCATGGATGGGTGCCCGTGGCGGCGAGGGCGAGCCCCATCCGCTCGGCCAGAATGAACAGCCGCGCCCGATGCTCGCGCTGGAGCTCCATAGCCTCTGCAAACGTCTCGGCCCGCCCGGAGCGAATCTCGATCTCGGAGGCGATCAGCTCCCCGGCGGCGGACTCCGCCAGCCGCTCGTCCTGAAGACAGGCCGCGTACAGGTCCTCGAAACGGTGAAGCAGCTCGAGGCTCTCCGGATCGACGATCGCGAACTCCTCCTCGAGCCCGATCGTGAAGTCGGTGGAGGCATCGAACAGCTCCCGCACCCGCCCGAGGTCCAGGTGTCCTGCAGCCTCGGCGTCCGAGCGACCGCCTGAGTCCATCACCATGCTCGCACCTCGCCCAGCATTCCCTTCTCGGAGCTCGGTGCTCCCATCCAGCTTGAGGGTCAGGTCAGGTAGAAGTAAAGGGCATAGAGCAGGTCGACGGCGGGGCTCGAGGTATGCACCGTCACGTCCGGCGGCACCTGGAGCAACTGCTCTGAGTAGTTGAACACGATCTTGACCCCTGCGTCGACCAGTCGATCCGCCACGCCCTGCGCCGCGGAGGAAGGAACGGCGAGCACACCGACCACCACGTCCTGGTCCTCGACCACCCGCTCCAGATCGTCGACGTTGCGCACCTCGACGTCGCCGAACTGCTGACCGACCAGGTCGGGCTCCACGTCGAAGATGGCCACGATCTGGAACCCGTGGTCGGCGAAGATGTCCGAGCTGGCGATCGCCTGGCCCAGATGCCCGGCCCCGAAGAGGACGATGTTGTGCTGCCCGGAGCTGCGGAGGATCCTGCGGATCTGGTCCACCAGCGAGTCGACGCGGTAGCCGACCCCGCGCTTGCCGAACTTGCCGAATCCCGACAGGTCGCGGCGGATCTGAGTCGAGTTGATGTGCGTGTACTCAGCCAGCTCCTGGGAGGAGATCGTCTCCTTGCCCATCTTCCGAGCCTGGATCAGAACCTGGAGATAGCGCGACAGTCGCGCCGCAACCCCCAGCGAAAGTCGGTCGCCGTCCGACAGGGCCAGGTCCGCTGCGGTGTCGTCAGCCACTATTACGTCACTCATCGGGTCTCGAATCCTGGCCAGCTGGTCATCGCGGGACAGTATCCAGCATGGCCCGAAGCGCGTCGAGGTTCAGCTCCAGCTCCGAGACGACTTCGCCGTCGACGACGACCACCGGAATCCGCTCGAGGTAGCGGGCCATGAGGTCCTCGTCCTGCGCGATGTTCACCTCGCGCAGCTCAAATGGCGGCACCTCGTCGCGCAGGCCCAGGATGGCTTGGCGCGCCTCGTCGCAGAGGTGGCACCCCGGTCTGGTGTAGAGCGTCACGGCCGTCACGCGAGGGCGTCCCAGCTCAGGTATTCGGGATACGGGGCCGGCTCGATGAAGCGGGCGGCGGACGCGATCATGGCCGCGTTGTCGGTGCAGAGCTCGGCCGGCACGAGCTTCAACCGCAGCCCCCGCTCGGCACAAAGCCTGCCGGTTCGGTCCCTGAGCAACGCGTTGGCGGCCACGCCGCCTCCCAGGGCGACCGCCTCCCACTCCCCGGCGTCGAGCGCCCGCTCGAGCTTGGCGACCAGCTGAGCCACCACGGCATGCTGATAGCCGGCGGCGAGGTCGGCGCGGTGCTCGGACAACTCGCTCTCGTCAAGCTTCCGGATCGCATACAGAAGCGCCGTCTTCAGGCCGCTGAAGCTGAAATCCAGGCCAGGGCCGCGTGCCATTCCCACCGGGAACTCGAAGGCGCCCGGGTCGCCGGCCGTCGCCAGGCGCTCGATCGCGGGCCCGCCCGGGTATCCGAGCCCGAGCAGGCGCGCGCCCTTGTCCAGCGCCTCTCCGGCCGCATCGTCGAGCGTTTGACCGAGCACCTCGAAGCCACCGCGGTCGACCACTCCGGCGAGCAGGGTGTGGCCGCCACTCGCGATCAGGCACAGAAACGGGGGTTGGAGCGGCTCGGGCTCGAGGAAGTTGGCCGCCACGTGGCCGTGTAGATGGTCGACCCCGATCAGCGGCTTGCGGGTCGCAGCGGCCAGGGCCTTGGCGGTGGTGACCCCCACCAGCAGCGCGCCGATCAGCCCGGGGCCCCGAGTGACCGCCAGCGCGTCGACGTCCACAAGCTCCACGTCGGCCTCGGACAGCGCCGCGCCCACCACGGGATTGACCAGCTGGAGGTGGTGTCGAGAGGCCACCTCCGGCACCACCCCTCCGTAGCGGTCGTGCACGCCGGCCTGCGAGGAGATGACGTTGGACCTGATCCGACCGCCGTCCGTCACCGCTGCACACGTGTCGTCGCAGGAGGTTTCAATCGCCAGGATCAAGCTTCTACGGTGGCCGGTGACTCCAGCCACATGATCAGCGCGTCCTCCCCGTTGTCGTGGTAATAGCGGCGCCGGTGGCCGGCCGGCCGGAAGCCGAAGCGCTCGTACATCGCGATCGCTCCTCCGTTGGAGGTCCGAACTTCGAGCGTGTAGCGGGCTTCCGGCCCGGCTTCGGAGAACAGGTGCTCCAGAAGCTGGCTGGCGATCCCCTGGCGACGCCTGTCCGGAGGCACGGCGACGTTCATCAGGTGCCAGACGTCGGCGTAGCGCGAGCAGACCAGGTAGCCGACCAGTCCGTCGTCGGTGGCGGCCGCGAGGCAGATGCCCGAGGGCTTGGAGAGCTCGAGCACGAACATCGCCAGCGACCACGGGGTCTCGAACGAACGGCGCTCGATTGACAACGCCGCCGGCAAGTCGCTGTAGACGAAGCGTCTAACGCGTATCTCGCTCAAGCCAAAGCTCCGCGTCGGGTGGTCTCAGGTAGATCGGTTCGATCGACTCAGGTCGCGCAGGGCTACCCGCTTTGGCCAGCAGGCAGATCTGTCGTGCTGAAACCCGGTGCGCCCGGTCGGCGTCCGGGAGCACCTCGGCGCCCGCGGCCTCCAGCTCATCTCGAAATCGTATCGCCCCCGAACCGGCTGCCAGCGGCGGCTCAGGCAGCGCCGCAACCCGCGTCGCGACCTCTCCCGGTTGAGCAACGAGCGGTGCCCACTGCTCCTCATCCGCCGGACCGTGGAGGGCGGCGAACGCCTGGCCCCGCCGGGCGTCCAGGACCGCAAGCCGCGCCCGGGCGCTGGCCCCTCCTGCTTCTCCGATTCCTCGCGCCAGCGCCGCCAGCGTCCCCACCGGCACCACCGGCGTGCCGAGAGCCTGAGCGACCGCGCGCGCCGTCGCCACGCCGATCCGCAATCCGGTGAACGAACCGGGACCGACCCCGACGGCGAGCAGGTCGATCGCCGACCAGCCGCCCGCAGGCTCGACCACCGCCTCAAGCTCGGCCAGTAGCTCCGTCGCGTGCCGCGGGCGCTCGCCCCGGGAAACGCCGCTCGAGCGCTCCTCGGCCTCGAGCTCGGCGCCCGGCTTCCGGGAGTCGAAGCGGACCAGCGCGACCGCCACGTCATCGGTCGCCGTATCGAAGCCGACGACCAGCGTCACCGCTCGTTTCCCGAGGCCGCGGCGCGAAGGGTCACCTCGCGCCGATCACCGCCGGCGTGACGCAGCTCGACCCGCCAGGCGATACGCCGCTCGCCGAGCAGCTGGTCAAGCCCACCGGGCCACTCGACGAAGGCGACCGCGTCGGGCGTCAGGTAGTCGTCCAGCAAGCCCGGGTCCTCGCCGGCGAGGCTGTCCAGGCGGTAGAGGTCCAGGTGTGAGATGGGCACCCGCCCCAGGTAACGGCGGCCGATCGTGAAGCTTGGCGAGGTCACCTGTTCGGTCACGCCCAGCTCCCGGCAGGCTCCCCGGATCATTGTCGTCTTCCCCGCGCCGAGCTCCCCGTGAACCAGCACCAGGTCGCCCGGGCGAAGGCCCGCGGCCAGTCGCGCGCCGATCGCCTCCGTCTCCGCGGGAGAAGCGCTGAGCCGGGTCGTCAACCGAACAGGTCGAGCTGATCGCTGCCCGACGCGGCGCTGCCGGCGAGCTCCGCCACCGGTGATGAAACCGCCGCCTCGGGAGCAGGCTGCTCGAGAAGCTCACGCAGCTTGGCGAAGTCCTCGCGCAGCGTGTCGACGAGGGAGGGCGTCCGCAGCGCCGCCGCCGGATGGAAGAGCGGCATCAGGAACACCGTCCGGCCGGCGATCTCGCGGAGCTGCGGCGTGCCGCGCACGCGGCTGATCCCGACCCTGCTCCCCGTGAGCAGTTTGGTGGCGAAATTGCCCAGGGTGGCGATCACGCGCGGCTCGATCAGCTCGACCTGCCGATGCGTATACGGCTGGCAGGACTCGATCTCGATCGGCTGCGGGTCGCGGTTGCCGGGCGGCCTACACCGCAAGACGTTGGTTATCCACACCTGCTCGCGGGAAATGCCGATCTCGCCGAGCAGCTCGGTCAGCAGCGCCCCGGCGCGACCGACAAAGGGCAGGCCCTGGCGATCCTCCTCGGCGCCCGGGGCCTCGCCTACGAACATCAACTGCGCGTCGGCGTCGCCGCTGCCGAAGACCACGTTCGTGCGGGTCTCGGCCAGCGGGCACTTCGTGCAGACCGAGGCTTCCTGGTAGACCTCGACCAGTCGATCGCGGCGTACCTCGCGTGGCTCGTTCACGCGCCCCCTTCGGGCTCGGGAATCCGCATGGGTCCGATGGTAGCCGCGCCGTCCGCCGGAGCCGCGCTCATTGGCGCAACCTATACTTGCCGTGGCCGCGACCCGCCGGGCGTGGACCACGGCCATCCGGCCACGATCAATCAACCAGAGCCACTTCAGCCGTCTGGTATCTCCGGTGCGAGAACTGGAACGAAACCCTCGCGACGCCGCCGCGCGCCAGGCAGCGGACACCCTGCCGCGGCTTGCCGTGGTGGGAGCCGGCAGAACAGGCCGGTCGATCGCCGCCGCGGCCGACCTCGCAGGTGTGGCTGCGGAGCTCGCCGGCCGCGACCATGCCGTCGAGGCCTGTCGCCGAGCCGAGGTCGCCCTGCTCTGCGTTCCCGACGCCGCGATCGCCGACGCCTGCGCGACGATCGCGCAGGCGGTGCCGCCGCTTCGCTTCGTCGGCCATGTGAGCGGCGCGACCGCCCTGGACGCCCTGGCCGCGGCACGCGCGCAGGGCGCCGAAGCTTTCTCCCTCCATCCGCTGCAGACCATCCCCGACGGCGGCGCCGACCTCACGGGTGCCCCGTGCGCGGTCTCGGGCTCGAGCGCGGCTGCCCTCCAGCTCGCCGAGGGTCTCGCCGAACGCCTGGGAATGCGCCCGTTCGAGGTGCCCGAGGAGCGGCGCGCCGCCTACCACGCCGCCGCAACGATCGCGTCCAACCTGCTGGTCGCCCTCGAGGAGACATCCACAGAGCTTCTCGGGCGAGTCGGGGTCGAGGATGCGCGCGAGCTGCTTGCGCCGCTGGTCCTCCGCACCGCGGCGAACTGGGCGGAGCGCGGCCCCGACGCGCTCACGGGCCCGATCGCGCGCGGCGACGCGGCCACCGTGGAGCGTCACCTGGCGGCGCTCCGCGAGAGCGCCCCCGAGCTGCTGCCGCTGTATGAGGCGCTCACCGAGCGAGCCGCCCAGCTGGCGAGTCGGGAGACGAAGGCCCGCACATGAGAGTCGTCCGAAACAGGGCCGACCTGCGCCGGGCGCTGCAACCCGCCCGCCGCGACGAACGGACGATCGGGCTGGTGCCCACCATGGGCTACCTGCATGAGGGCCACTCGACGCTCCTTCGCGCCGCCCGGCACCGCTGCGACGTCGTGGTGATGAGCCTGTTCGTCAACCCGGCCCAGTTCGGGCGCGGCGAGGACCTCGAGAGCTATCCGCGCGACGAGGCCCGCGACGCCGAGCTGGCCGAGCGGGAGGGCGTCGACCTCGTCTACGCACCGCCGATCGAGGAGGTCTACCCCGAGGGCTTCGCCACCAGCGTCGAGGTGAGCGGGCACCTGACCGAGGTGCTGTGCGGCGCCCCAGACCGGCGTGGACCCGGCCACTTCCGCGGGGTCACCACCGTGGTCGCGAAGCTGCTCAACTCAGTCGCTCCGCACGTCGCCTTCTTCGGCCAAAAGGATGCCCAGCAGGCGATCGTGATCAAGCGCATGGTGCGCGACCTCGACTTCGATGTCGAGATCGAGGTGCTGCCGACCGTGCGGGAGCCCGACGGGCTCGCCATGAGCTCCCGAAACGCGTATTTGAGCGGCGAGGAGCGCCACCGCGCGGCAGCGCTGAGCCGGGCGCTGCGTGCAGCCGAAACCGTCGCGGCCTCGGGCGAGACAAGCCCCGAGGTCGCTCTGGCTGCTGCCAGGGCGGAGCTCGAGCGAGCCGGTGTCGAACCGGAGTACCTCGAAGCCAGGGACGCCGAGGGGCTCGCTCCAGCAGAGAGCTTGAACGGGCGGCCGGTCCTCGTCGCGGTCGCGGCGCGGGTGGGGCGGGCCCGCCTGATCGACAATCTCGTGATCGGAGGCTGAATGCAGAGGCAGATGCTGAAATCGAAGATCCACCGCGCGACGGTCACCGGCTGCGACCCGGATTACGTGGGCAGCCTGACGTTGGACCCCGAGCTGATGCGGAGCGCCGATCTGGTCGCCAACGAGCAGGTCCACGTGTGGGACATCAACAACGGCGCCCGCTTCGTCACCTACGTGATCGCCGGAGAGCCCGGCTCGGGGGCAGTGCGAGTGAACGGCGCCGCCGCCCTGCTGGTGAGCGAGGGCGACATCGTGATCGTCGCCTCCTTCGGAGCGTACGACGAGCGCGAGCTCGAAACCTACGCTCCGGTTGTGGTCCACGTTGATGATCGCAACGCGATCGTCCAGGTCGACTCCCGCCCCGAGCTCCTGCTCGGGTCGCCGCTCGCCTCCGAAGCCGGAGCATGAGCACCCAGCCGGATACGCCGACCGGGCGGCCACGGGTCACGCTGCCTCGACTGGCGGAGATGAAGCAGCGCGGCGAGCCGATCGTGATGGTCACGGCCTACGACTTCCCATCTGCCCGGGTTGCGGAAGAGGCGGGGGTCGACGTCGTGCTGGTTGGCGACACCGCGGCGATGGTGGTGCTCGGATACGACGCCACGACCCCGGTGGGGATGGACGAGATGGTGACCATGGCGGCCGCGGTTCGCCGGGGGCTGCGCACGCCGCTTCTGATCGGTGACCTTCCGTTCGGCTCTTACGAGCGCTCGAACGAGCACGCGATCGAGAGCGCGCAGCGGTTCGTCAGGGAGGCCGGCTGCGACGCCGTCAAGCTCGAGCGAGGGGGCGTTTCGGTGGAGCGGGCGCGGGCGATCGCCGGCTCGGGGATCCCGGTGATGGGCCACGTAGGGCTGACGCCGCAATCCGCCAGCGCGCTGGGAGGATTCAAGACTCAGGGACGGACGGCGGAGTCGGCGGCGGGCATCGCCCGGGACGCTGCCGCACTACAGGCCGCCGGCTGCTTCGCGATCGTCTTCGAGGCGGTTCCCGCCGGAGTCGCGGACGCGTTGATGCCGCACATCGAGGTGCCGGTGATCGGGATCGGCGCCGGGCTCGCGACCGACGGGCAGGTGCTCGTGTTCCACGACCTGCTCGGCATCACCACCGGACCCCACAGCCCTCGGTTCGTGAAGCGCTACGCCGAGATCCACGACCAGATGGTCGAGGGCGTACGCGCCTACGCGGAGGAGGTGCGGGCACGCCGCTTCCCCGATGCAGACCACGTCTACTCGGTCGACCCGGGCGAGGTCGAGGAGCTGAAGCGCTTCCTCGACACCGAGAGCCTGTCGACGGCACCCTGGGACTGGTAGGGCTCCGAGCCTCGGCGGACCACAAAGTCCCTGCTGAATAGCGCCAACCCAATGGGTAACCCGCGACCTTGCGGGGTGTAGACTTCGTAACGATTCGCACGAAGGAGTGCGGAACCTTCTCAGGAGGTAAGGCAGCTTGGAAATGCTGAAGAGGCTCGAGCCGTTGGCGCTCTTGATCGTCTTCCTCGGCGCCCTCAACTGGGGCATCCTGGGAGTCACGGACGGTGACACCAACGTGCTCTCGGAGATCTTCGGGGACGGCACGCTGCTCAACGTGGTCTACGTGGTAGTCGGCGTGGCCGGCTTGGTGTTCGTCCCAAGGTTGATGGAGGCGCTTCACATCGGACGCCCCCATCCGAGAGGGGCGTAAGCCCCAACCACCCCCCTCGGGGGAGGCCGAGGGATGCAAACGAGCGAGCCGGGCGTTTCGCCCGGCTCGTTCTCTTGTTGTTACGTTGCCGGCATGCCGGTGCACACCGCCGAGTTCCGGCTTTCGACCAGCGGCAACGCCGAGATCGTCGACATCACCGATCGCGTCCAGGCGGCGGTGATCGAGGCCGGGGTCGGCGACGGCCAGGCGACGGCGTTCGTCCGTGGCTCGACGGCGGCGATCACGACCATGGAGTACGAGCCGGGCGGAATCCACGACCTCCAGACCCTCCTCGACCGGCTGATCCCGGTTCGCGGTGACTACGAGCACAACCGGCTCAACCACGACACCAATTCCCATGCCCACCAGCGCGCGTCGATCATCGGCCCCTCCGAAGCGGTTCCGGTCCAGGGAGGCCGCCTGGCGCTGGGCACCTGGCAGCAGCTGGTCGTCCTGGACTTCGACGACCACCCGCGCGAGCGGACCGTCCTGGTCCAGGTAACGAGCTGACCCTCAGCCGACCTGGCGACTTTGTGGCGCTATGCGCCACAAACCCGCCATCCGCGCCCGGTTATGGGCCGACCGGGACGTTGGCGTCGAGGTCGTCCACCGCCCAGCGGGAGCCATCGCGGACGAGCACGACGGTGACTCGCTCGCCGTCATAGGGGCCGCCGGAGGGAACCACTGCGGCTGTCGCCTCGTTGCCATCGGTGCGAAGGTCCTTGAACTCGAGCGTGTTGGCGGCGCTGCCGGGGGCCTGTGCCTGGATGCAGCCCTGACGGCCGCCATACGCGACTCTGAGGTACTGACTGGTCACGTAGCGTCCGCACGCATCGGCGGGATCGCTCGACGTGAGAACGGCCACAACCGCCCTGCGCGGGTTCCCTGCTTGCTCTCTCTTTTGAGGCCCCTCATCGCTGCCAGTGGTCGTACCGGCCGGGCGGGAGGTCGTTTCTTGGACAGCGGTTGTGCTCTTGGCCGGTGGCGAGCCCGCGGTGTCCTCGTCGTCATCCCCGCCGCATCCGGCCAGGACGACGATCGCGACGGCAAGGGCAAACCAGATCGAGGGGCTACGCATCATGTGGCCGAAACTCGACCTCCTTGATCACCTTCGCCGGGCTCCCGGCCGCGATCACGCGGGGAGGCAGGTCCTCGGTGACCACCGAGTTGGCGCCGATCACGCAGCGCTCGCCGATCTCGACCCCGCTGGTGACGGTGCAGTTCACGCCGAACCAGCAGTTGGACCCGATCCGGACCGGCCCCTTGGAGGTGAATCCCTGCCAGGTGATCGGCCGATCGGGATCGTCGAAGCGATGGGCGGCGTCGCCGACGAAGCAGCCGTTGGCGAACATGACGTGGTCGCCGATCTCGATCCGCTCCAGCGCGGCGAGCATCACGTTGCGGTTCAAGAAACAGCCCTGGCCGATCTCGATCCGGGCCTGGGGCGAAAGCGTCAGCCAGCACCCGGGCTCCAGCAAGGTGCCCTCGCCGATCACCAGGCGGCCCTCGTCGAGGGCCTCAAGCACCTCTCCCTCGACCGGGAAGCGGATATAGGCGCCCGCGCGGGCCATGTGCCGGTTGATCCGCCAGCGCCGGACCAGGCGCCGGTTGCGCTCGTACCAGCGGCGCTTCGCCCACCAGAGCCGCCAGCCGCGTAGCTCCGCCACCCGGACTACCTACTGGGCACTCGGCCGCAGCTCCTGCACCTGATCGCCGCGACCCACCAGGACGTCGCTGACCAGCTCCGGCGCAAACAGGCCGTGCTCGACCACCCCCGCGGTCGCGGCAAGTTGCGCCGCGAGCACACCCGGATCGCCGATCGATCCCAGGTAGTCGGCCAGCAAGCCACCGTCGGGGCTCGCGGGCGCATCGCGCAGCTCCGCCGGGCCCAGCGCACGAAGGGTCGCCCCGAGCCCGAAGGACAGGAGCTCGAGCGGCACCGGCGGGGACAGCTCCTCCACCGGCTTTCCCGAGTCGACGATGACCACAAATCGCTCGGCCGCCGCGGCGACGATCTTCTCGCGGAGGTGGGCGCCGCCGCCGCCCTTCACCAGCCATCCGTTCGGCGCCACCTGGTCGGCGCCATCGATTGCGATGTCGAGCTCGTCGAGCTCGTCGAACGGCTCGACCCGGAGCCCCAGCTCGCGTGCCTCGCGCTCGGTTGCCGGCGATGTGGCCACGCAACGGAGGTCCAACTCGCGCGCGGCCAGGGCGGGAAGCAGGTGAGCAACCGTGGAGCCCGTCCCCAGCCCAACGGCCATCCCGTCCTCAACCAGCTCCGCAGCCGCTTCAGCGGCGGCTCGCTTCTCTCGTTCGGCATCGGCGCCCGACGGCACGGCGTGGAATCTACGCGCTCGCCTCCCTGGCGGGCGATGCCGCTCGTCCACTAGCATCGGCCTCAGAGATGGCGACGATCGCTCAGGCCAAGGCGACGGATCTCGACACCCTCTGCATCAACACGATCCGCACGCTGTCGATCGACGCGATTCAAAAGGCCAACTCCGGTCACCCCGGAACCCCGATGGGGATGGCCCCGGTCGCGTACACGCTCTGGCAGCGGTTCCTGCGTTTCGACCCGGCGGATCCCATCTGGCCCAACCGCGACCGCTTCGTGCTCTCGGCCGGTCACGCCTCGATGCTGCTCTACTCGCTGCTCCATCTGACCAAGGCGCAGGCAGTCGACCCCGACTACGAGACGCTCGGGGAGCCATCGGTCAGCCTCGATGACATCGAGTCGTTCCGCCAGCTCGACTCCAAGGCGGCCGGCCATCCCGAGTACCACCTGACCTCGGGGGTCGAGACGACCACCGGGCCCCTCGGCCAGGGCATCGCGACGACCGTGGGGATGGCCATCGGCGGCAAGTGGCTCGGCGCGCACTTCGGCCCGGAGCTGTTCGACTTCGACGTCTACGCGATCTGCGGGGACGGCGACCTGATGGAGGGGGTGTCCGGAGAGGCCGGCTCGATCGCCGGCCATCAGCGCCTGGACAACCTCTGCTGGATCTACGACAACAATCACATCTCGATCGACGGGCGGACCAGCCTCACCTACAGCGACGACGTCGCGGCGCGGTTTGTGGGCTACGGGTGGAACGTCACCAGGGTGGGCGATGCCAACGACCTCGAGCTGGTCACCCGCGCGTTCGAGGTGTTCAAGAAGGAAGAGGGCCGCCCAACGCTGATCATCGTCGACAGCCACATCGGCTACGGCTCGCCGCACAAGCAGGACACGGCAGAGGTCCACGGCGAGCCGCTCGGCCCAGACGAAGTCCGCGAGACGAAGCGCGCCTACGGCTGGCCGGAGGACGCCGAGTTCCTGATCCCGGACGGCGTCTACGAGCATTTCGCCGATGGGGTCGGCGCTCGCGGGACCAGGCTGCGAAGCGAATGGAAGCAGCGCGTTGCGGCGGCGGACCCGGTGCTCGCCACGGAGATCGACCAGATGCAGCGCCGGGAGCTGCCGGAGGGCTGGGACGCCGAGATCCCCAGCTTCGACGCCGAGTCGGGCCCGATCGCGACTCGGAAGGCGTCGCACGAGGTCCTGAACGCGATCGCCCCGCGGGTGCCGTGGCTCCTCAGCGGCTCGGCTGACCTCACGGGATCGACGGCCAGCGGCTTGACCTTCGACGGGGCGGACAACTTCACGTCGGAGGACCGCTCGGGCCGGGTCCTGCACTACGGGGTTCGCGAGCACGAGTCCGCCGCGATCTCCAACGGGCTGGCGCTCACCAAGCTGCGCCCCGTGTGGTCGACCTACCTGATCTTCTCCGACTACGCCCGTCCCGCAATTCGCCTCTCGGCGCTCATGGAGCTGCCGGTGATCCACTGGTTCAGTCACGACTCGATCGGCCTCGGCGAGGACGGCCCGACGCACCAGCCGGTGGAACAGCTCGCCTCGTTGCGCGCGATGCCGGGGCTGAACGTGATCCGGCCCTGCGACGCCAACGAGGTGGCGGAGGCGTGGCGAGCGATCATGCGGCAGCAGCACCAGCCCGCGGCCCTGGTGCTGACGCGCCAGAACGTGCCGGTGATCGACCGTTCACGGTACGCCCCCGCGGAAGGCCTTCAGCGAGGCGGGTACGTGCTCGCCGACTCCGAGGGCGATCCCGAGCTGATCCTGATCGCGACCGGCAGCGAGGTATCGCTCGCCATTGATGCATACGAGGAGCTCGTTGGCGACGGCGTGCGAGCGCGCGTGGTCAGCCTGCCCTCCTGGTACATGTTCGACCGCCAGCCGCCTGAGTACAGGGAAAGCGTTCTGCCGGAAGCGGTCGCGGCCCGGGTCGCTGTGGAACAGGGATCGACGCTGGGCTGGGATCGCTATGTTGGGCCGCATGGGCAGATCGTCGGCATGCACACCTTCGGCGCTTCGGCGCCGCTGAAGGAAGTGCAGCGAAAGTTTGGCTTTACGCCGGAGCGGGTGGCGGAGGCGGCCCGGGAGCTCTTGGGGTGAAGCCGACGCAGTCGCTCCACGAGCTGGGGCAGAGCCTCTGGCTCGACAACATCACTCGGACGATGCTCCACGACGGCACGCTGCGGCGCTACATCGATGAGCTCTCGATCACCGGGCTGACCTCCAACCCGACCATCTTCGACAAGGCGATCAGCCAGGGCGAAGCCTACGACGAGCAGATCGTCGAGCTCCACGAGAAGGGCCTGGAGCCCGAGCAGCGGTTCTTCGAGCTTGCGCTGACGGACCTACGCGAAGCAGCGAGCATGTTCGAGCCGATCAACCGGCGGACCGACGGCGTCGATGGCTGGGTCTCGCTCGAGGTCTCGCCGCTGCTGGCGGACGACGCGAAAGGCACCATCGCACAGGTGGCCGACTTGCACTCACGCGCGGCCACGAACATCTTCATCAAGATCCCGGGCACCGAGGCGGGGCGCGTGGCAATCGAGGAATCGATCTTCGCGGGCACGCCCGTCAACGTCACGCTGCTGTTCTCGGCCGACCAGTACCTGGGCTCCGCGGAGGCGTACATGCGCGGAGTGGAGCGACGGATCGAGGCGGGGCTCGACCCGGCGGTGCCCTCGGTTGCCTCGATCTTCATCAGCCGCTGGGACGTGGCGGTCGCGGACGAAGCGCCGGCGGAGCTTCGCAACCAGCTCGGGATCGCCGTCGCCAAGGACGCGTATCGCATTTATCGCGAGCTGCTCGACTCCGAGCGCTGGCAGCGCCTCGCCAACGAGGGCGCCCGTCCCCAGCGCCTCCTCTGGGCGAGCACCGGCACCAAGGATCCCGAGGCCTCCGACGCGCTCTACATCGAGGCGCTGGCGGCCCCGTTCACCATCAACACGATGCCGGACAAGACCCTGCTCGCCTTCGCCGAACAGGGGGAGGTCGGGGAGCCCCTGCCGACGGACGGCGGCGACGCGGGGCAGGTGCTGGCCGAGTTCGAGGCCGCCGGCATCGAGGTGGCCGCGCTGGCGGCGCGCCTTCAGCACGAAGGCGCCAAGGCGTTCGACGCGTCCTGGAGCGAGTTGATGCAGTCGATCGAGAGCAAGAGCCGCAAGCTCGCCGCGACCGGGTGAGGTCCCGGCGCCGGGCCGCTGGCGGTCCTGATCCCCAGAAAGGAGCCTGGCAATGCAACTCGGAATGATCGGACTGGGGCGCATGGGCGCCAACATGGTGCGGCGCCTGATGCGGGCAGACCACGAGTGCGTGGTCTTCGACCTGGACTCCGGTGCGGTGCAGCGGATAGCGGACGAGGGCGCTGTTGGCGCGGACTCATTCGAGGACCTGGTCGGCAAGCTCGAGCCCCCGCGCTCCGTCTGGCTGATGGTGCCCGCCGCCGTCGTCGACCAGACGCTCGACTCGCTGGACCCGCTGCTCGAGGCAGGCGACGCGGTGATCGACGGCGGAAACTCCTATTACCGGGACGACCTCGACCGGTCCGCGCGCCTGGCCGAGCAACAGATCGACTACATCGACACGGGCACGAGCGGCGGCGTCTGGGGGCTCGAGCGGGGCTATTGCCTGATGATCGGCGGGCCCGACCAGGCGGTCAGCCGCCTGGAGCCAATCTTTGCCTCTCTCGCCCCCGGAGTGGACTCCGCGGCCCGCACGCCCGGCCGCGATGGGGAGCCGACGGAGGCGGAGCAGGGCTACCTCCACTGCGGCCCGAGCGGCGCGGGGCACTTCGTGAAGATGGTCCACAACGGAATCGAGTACGGCGTTATGGCGGCCTACGCCGAGGGACTGAACATCCTGCGGAACGCCAACATCGGGAGGACCCAGCGAGAGGTCGACGCCGAGACCGCCCCGCTGGAGCATCCCGAGCACTATCAATACGACCTCGACCTACCCGAGGTCGCGGAGGTTTGGCGCCGGGGCAGCGTCATCGGCTCCTGGCTCCTGGACCTGACAGCGCAGGCGCTCCAGGAATCGCCGGACCTGTCCGATTACGCGGGGCGCGTCTCCGACTCGGGCGAGGGGCGCTGGACGTCGATCGCGGCGATCGAGGAGGGCGTGCCGGCTCCGGTGCTCAGCATGGCGCTCTACTCGCGCTTCGCCTCCCGCGGCCTCGACGACTTCGCCGACAAGGTGCTCTCGGCGATGCGGCAGCAGTTCGGAGGTCACGTCGAGAAGGCGGCGCGGTAACGGCGTGGCCCGGGTGACGGTCACCGAGAGCGCCCGGGAGGCGACCGACCTGGCCGCCAAGCGGCTTGCTGGTGCGATCGCAGCGGGGAAGCGGGATGGCCGGACGGTGCACCTGTCCCTGGCCGGCAGCAAGACGCCGCGCGACGCCTATGAGCGGCTTGCCACCCTGGTGGACCACTGGCAAGGAATCGAGCTGTGGCTCGGCGACGAGCGCCTGGTGCCGCCCGACGACCCGGAGTCGAACTACCGGCTGGTGAACGAGACCCTGGTGCAGGCCGGGGCCACAGCACACGCCGTTCCGACCGGCGGATCGGCGGAGGAGGCTGCGAGCGGCTACGCGCGCGAGATCCGGGAGCACATCCCGCCGGGCCCGACCGGCTTGCCCGAGCTCGACCTCGCGCTCCTCGGGCTGGGCGAGGACGGGCACACAGCCTCACTCTTCCCTCACGCGCCGACATTGGAGGCTCGGGGCGAGGTCTGCGTTGCGGTCCACGACGCGCCCAAGCCGCCCCCCGACCGAGTAACCCTGACGATCGACATGCTCCGGGCGGCCCGCTCCAGGGTCGTCCTGGCGGTAGGCGAGGGCAAGGCGCGGGCCGCGGCCGCGGCTTTGGCCGGTCCCGATCCGGGCGTGCCCGCAAGCCTGCTCGCCGACGGGTCGCTGGAGTTGATCCTGGACCAGCCCGCCGCCGGCGAGCTCTCGGTGGAGGCCACCTGGCCGGGATAGACGGGCACGACGAAGTGGCCTCCCCGACCACCCCACTCACCCGGCGGCCCGCGTGGACCGCGCTGAAGCGTCATCTGGATGAGGTCGGGGGCCTGCACCTGCGCACCCTGTTCGCGCAGGACCCGGCGCGTGGCGAGCGGATGAGCGCCGAGGGCGCGGGCCTTTACCTGGACTACTCGAAGAACCGCGCCACGGACGAGACGCTGCGGCTGTTGGTCAGCCTTGCCGAGGAGTGCGGCTTGCCCGAGCGCCGCGCCGCGATGTTCGCGGGCGAGCGGATCAACGTCTCCGAGCAGCGCTCGGTCCTTCACGTGGCGCTACGGATGCCGCGCGATCGTTCACTTCTTGTCGACGGGGTCGACGTGGTCCGCGAGGTGCACCGAGTGCTCGACCGGATGAGCGAGTTCTGCGAACGTGTCCGAGCTGGCGAGTGGCGCGGCCACACCGGCAAGCCGATCCGCAACGTGGTCAACATCGGGATCGGCGGCTCGGACCTGGGGCCGGTGATGGCGTACGAGGCGCTCCGTCACTACGCGTCCCGCGAGATGGGTTTTCGCTTCGTGTCCAATGTCGACGGCACCGACTTCGCCGAGGCGACCCGCGGCCTCGACCCGGCGGAGACGCTGTTCATCGTCTGCTCCAAGACCTTCACGACCCTCGAGACGATGACCAACGCCATCACAGCACGCGAGTGGGTGCTCGCCGGCCTCGGTGACGAGGCCGCGATCGCGAAACACTTCGTGGCGGTGTCGACCAACGCCGAGGGAGTCGCCGGGTTCGGCATCGACACGAACCAGATGTTCGGCTTTTGGGACTGGGTGGGCGGGCGCTACTCCATGGACTCGGCGATCGGGCTCTCGACCATGCTGGCGATCGGGCCCGAGAGGTTCGCCGAGATGCTCGGTGGCTTCCACGCCATGGACGAGCACTTCCTCCAAACGCCACTCGAGCACAACCTGCCTGCATTGCTGGGCCTACTGGCTGTTTGGTACGGAAACTTCTTCGGCGCGCAGACGGTCGCGGTTCTGCCCTACGACCAGTACCTGCACCGGTTCCCGGCCTACCTCCAGCAGCTGACGATGGAATCGAATGGCAAGCACGTGACGCTGGACGGCGAGGCGGTGGAGTGGGAAACCGGAGCCGTCTGGTGGGGCGAGCCCGGGACCAACGGCCAGCATTCCTTCTACCAACTGATCCACCAGGGAACGAAGCTCATCCCGTGTGACTTCATCGGCTTTGGCCGCTCGCTCAACCCCCTGGGCCGGCACCACGACCTGCTGGTCGCCAACGTATTGGCGCAGACCGAGGCGTTGGCATTCGGGAAGACGCCGGACGAGGTGCGCAAGGAGGGGACGCCTGAGGAGCTCGTCCCCCATCGAACCTTCGAGGGCAACCGCCCCTCGAACACGATTCTTGCCGAGCGGCTCACGCCCGAGTGCCTGGGCTCGCTCGTGGCGCTGTACGAGCACAGCGTCTTCACCCAGGGCTCCGTGTGGGGCATCGACTCCTTCGACCAGTGGGGGGTGGAGCTCGGCAAGGCCCTGGCCAAGCGGATCGTCCCCGAGCTCGAGGCCGACACCGAGCCCGAGCTCGCCCACGACAGCTCCACCAACGCGCTGATTCGCCGCTACCGTGGGCTTCGAGGATGATCGCTCGGGGCGGCATCGACCTTGGTGGCACCAAGATTCAGACCGTGGTCGTCGACGGCAGGTGGAAGGTGCTCGGCGAGGCGCGCCGCCCGACCCCGACGACGGGCGGCCCCAAGGGAGTCGTTGAGCAGATGGCCGAGGCGCTGCGGGAGGCGGCCGAGGCCGCGGGAGTGGAGCCGGGCGAGCTGGCTGGAGTCGGAGTGGGCTCCCCGGGGCTCGTCAATGGACGCACCGGAACCGTCTCGCAGGCGCGGAACCTGCCGGACTGGGAGCGTGCGTTCAAGCTTGGGCCCTGGCTCCGCGAGCATCTCGGGGTGCCGGTTCAGGTCGGAAACGACGTCCAGGTCGCCACGGAGGGGGAGTTCCGCCTGGGCGCTGGCCGTCCATACAAGTCATTGGTGGGCGTCTTCTGGGGCACCGGGGTCGGCGGCGGCCTGGTGCTTGACGGCAAGCCCTGGCTGGGACGAGGCGAAGCCGGCGAGATCGGCCACATGGTGGTCAAGATGGGGGGCGCGGCTTGCCCCTGCGGGCGACGCGGCTGCCTGGAGGCCTACGCGGGCCGCGCGGCCATGGAGGCACGGGCGCGACGAAAGCACGAGCAGGGCCACAAGACCGACCTGTTCAAGATCATGGAAAAGCACGGGCGCGACCGACTGACGAGCGGGATCTGGGAACGCGCTCTCGAGGCCAAGGACCCGCTGGCCACTGAGTTGATCGATCGCGCCGTGGAAGCACTCGGAACGGGTATCGCCTCGGTGGTCAACCTGCTCGACGTCGAGGCGGTGATCATCGGGGGAGGCATCGGGACGCGGCTCGGCGAGCCCTATACGAAGCGGATCGTCGAGGAGATGGGCAAGCACCTGTTCAATGACGACAACCCGCCCGCGGTGAAGGTCGCCGCCCTCGGCGACCTGGGCGGCGCGATCGGCGCCGCGCTTCAGGCGAAGCGCTAGGCCGCCTGGGCGAGCATTGCGGTGGCGGCCTTGAGGCTCTCCGCGTAGCCGCGGACAAACGAGGGCATCGGCTGCAAAGCCTCGGCAAACAGGTCCCGCAGGTGGCTGGTGGCGGCGCCGCGACCAATGCTCACCTCCTCCGCATCGGACCGAAAGGTCAGCATCTCGATCCCTCCGCACCCTCGCGCTTCGGCGTCGCGCGTCAGCAACAGCGCCACCTGCCCGCCGTCGGGTCGCGCGACCTGCGCGTGCGCGCGGCCATCGACTCGCTCGAGCGCGCCGGGGCGCCAGCCTGCCCGGGCTGTCACCCATCCGGCCAAGAGCAATCCGGCGGCCAGGGTGTCTCCTTGGTAGCGGACGTCGAGATGCGTGATCCGGGACAGCAGCGCCCGTCGCTCGGGAGGCGCGAAGGCGGCCGCGGTGGCGGCCCGCCAGAACTCCAGCCGGCCCCAGGCGAGGTCGTGCACGCGGACGCTCCCGGTCAGCTCCTCGAGAAGAGGAAGGTCGGAGCCGTCGCCGGCGGTGGAGTCGACCAGGACCTGGTGGACGCGTTCGAGCAGGCGGCTGTCCGGGATCCGGGATCCGGGCGGGAGCCAGAGGACGGCCGGCAGGTCGCTGAGCAGCAGGGGAGCGAGAAGCGAGGCCGCGTGCTCAAGGCGAGAGTCGTCGCCGACCAGCGTCACCCGATCGTGGCAGACGCCCATCCTGCCGGCAGCGCCGGCTTGCTCGCACTCCAGCACCACCTCGGCGTCCAGCCGGTCCGATTCGTGCCGTCGCAGAGCGACCGTCCGTGACGGACTGTGGGCACCAAGCCCGGCGAGGCCGTCGTCGACCACCTTCGCGGCAGCCGACGGAGCCGGGGCGACGACCAGGTTCAGGGTCCGGACCAAGGCGTGCCCGTCTCCACGATCCTGGAGGTCGCGGTGCACGCGGGCGAGCTCGGCGACCACCGCGTCCAGGCGGATGTCCTCGCCCCGCCACCGGCTGAGCTCCGGCGCCGCCGTCACACCTGCCTCCAGCTTCTTCCCCGCACGGCCAGCAGCTCATCGGCCTGCTTCGGCCCCTGGCTGCCCGCCTCATACGCGGCCGGGGCCGGAGCCGATTCCCATGCGTCGAGGATGGGCTGCACGATGCGCCACTCCGCCTCGACTTCGTCGGCCCGGGTGAACAGCGTCGCGTCGCCGCGCAAGGCGTCGTGGAGCAGCCGCTCGTAGGCCTCTGGGGAGTCGCCCAGGAACGAGGTCCCGTACTTGAACTCCATCTGCACGGGCCTGACGCTCATCGTCTGCCCCGGAACCTTGGCCACCAGCCGCAGCGAGGCTCCCTCGTCGGGCTGCACGGAGAGCACCATCTCGTTGGGTTCCACGTCTCCGACGTCCGCGTTCGCGAACGGCAGGTGCGGCGCGGGCCGGAAGCGGATCGCGATTTCGGTGACCCGTCGCGGGAGCCGCTTGCCGGTGCGGGCGTAGAACGGCGTCCCCGCCCAACGCCAGTTGTCGATCTCGATCCGCATGGCCACGTAGGTCTCGGTCCGCGAATCCGGGGCGACGGCGTCCTCGTCCAGGTAGGCGGGGACTTCCTCTCCGCCTATCCAGCCGGCCCCGTACTGGCCGCGCACGGCGTAGTCGGAGACCTCCTCGGGCTTGTACCGGCGGACCGAGCGCAAGAGCTTGACCTTCTCGTCGCGAATCGTGTCCGCGTCGAATCGCACCGGGGCCTCCATTCCCACCAGGGCGACCAGCTGCATGACGTGGTTCTGGATCACGTCTCGAATCGCGCCGGCGGAGTCGTAATAGGCGCCGCGATGCTGGATTCCGAGGTCCTCGGCGACCGTGATCTGGATGTGCTCGACGTAGCGGCGGTTCCAGATCGGCTCGAAGATGCCGTTGGCGAACCGCAGCACCTGCAGGTTCTGCACGGTCTCCTTGCCCAGATAGTGGTCCAGGCGGAACACCTGCGACTCGTCGAAGGCCGAGGCCACCTGGCGGTTCAGGTCCAGCGCCGACTCGAGGTCGCGGCCGAATGGCTTCTCGATCATCAGGCGGGTATGCGGGTCGGCGCCGGCGCCCAGCCCAACCGCCGCCAACCCCTTCGCGATCTGCGCGAAGAAGCGCGGGGCGACGGCCAGGTAGAAGACGCGCTGGGTGGGCCCCAGGCGGGCGTCGTCGCGGTCCAACCGCTCGGCCAGCGCCTTGAACAGCTCCGGATGGGAGAAGTCACCCTGGACGATCTCCAGGCGGGGCTCGAGCGCCTTCCATGCGTCCTCGTCGAACCCGGTGCGCGAGTGAGCCTTGATCGCCTCGCGAGTGGTGGCTCGAAACGAGTGCACGTCGTGGCGACGCGCCACGCCGAGCACCCGCATCTGGTCGGGGAGCAGTCCGGCGAGCGACAGGTTGTAGACGGCAGGGAGGAGCTTTCGCGACGCGAGGTCCCCCCCGGCGCCGAAGATGACCAGCGTGGTGGGATCGGGGAGCGGCTGCTGGACGTCCTGGGCGAACGGGTTCGCCGGCGCAGTCGCGACGCTCACGCCCGCTCCACCTCCCGTCGTGGCGGCAAAGAGGCATCGCCCTCGGCCAGCTCCAGACCGGCAAGCAGCGCGGCGCCGCGAACGCCCGCCTCCCTCCCATAGCGGGCAAGCCTGATCTCCGTGCGCTCGCCGACGCCCGGCAGCGCGAACCGCCGCGCCACCTCCACGGCCGGGCCGAGGAGCAGATCGCCGGCACGAGAGACGCCACCGCCCACCGCGACCAGGTCGGGATCGAACGTATTGAGGGCGTTGGCGATCCCGAGCCCGAGGCGCTCCCCGAGCGTGCGAAGGGCCTCGGTCGCCTCGGAATCGCCTGACTGCGCCGCGTCGACCGCGGCGTTCCCGTCGACCATCCCGCCACCCACCGCGAGCTTCCCAAGTGGCGAGGAAGGGCTGCGTTCGGCGATCTCACCCGCAAGGTGATCGAGGGCCCGCCCAGCGGCCAGCGACTCCAGCGAGCCGGGCTGTGGAAAGTCGAGCGCCCGCGGCGCGCCCCCGGACGCATCGACGCCGACCAGGGTGTGGCCGAGCTCGCCGGCGGCGCCGGTCGTGCCTCTGTAGACACGCCCGCCCAACACCAGCCCTCCGCCCACCCCGGTGCCGACGGTGAACATGACCAGGTTCTGCACGACTGAACGGCCGTCATCGTCGAACGCCTCCGCCAGCGCCGCCACCGTGGCGTCGTTGTCCACGAACGCCGGCAGCCCCAGGCGCTCCGTGAGCACGAGGCGAAGATCGACGTCGGCGAGCCGGAGGTTGGCGCTGGAGCGCACGCGCCCGGTTGCGAACTCGACCACCGACGGAACACCGACGCCGACGGCGACCGTGCGCGAGCTGCGCAACGCATCGACCCCGGCGACGATCTCGTCCACCAGTCCCTCGGCGCTGGTGACGTCGGTGGGCGTGACGAACGAGTCGCTCAGCCGGGCGTCCTCCAGCGCCGCAACAGCCACCTTCGTGCCGCCCACATCGACGCCGATCAGCTGGCCATCGAACACCGTCCGCAATCTACCTTTCCGCCGCCGCGCGATGAGTCCGGCGGCAGGCCACGGTCATAGCAATACGCTGAGGCAACCAGGCGCCGACGCAATGGCGCTCAATGGAAGGAGACGGGACGGGACAGCCAGTGGTCCACTTCGAAGTGGTCGGCAAGGACGGCGAGGGGCTTCGCAGCTACTACTCGGAGCTTTTCGGCTGGGAGTTCGGCGACGTGATGGGGCCGACGAACTACGCGGTCCTCCCGCGCAACGGGAACACGAACGCCGACGGGGTCGGAATCGGAGGCGGCGTAGGTACCGGGCCCGAGGGATACGAGGGCCACGTCACCTTCTACGTCGAGGTCCCCGATGTGGAGGCTGCGCTGGCGAAGGCAGAGAGCCTCGGCGGAACGCGGATGATGGGCCCGGACAAGATTCCGGAGGCGAACATCGAGATCGCCCTGTTCACCGATCCCGAGGGTCACGTGATCGGGCTGGTCAAGTAGCGGCGATCACCGGGCTACGGCGAGCCCTCTCGCCAGGCGCCCGACGCGTACCGCGCGAGCCCTTCCAGCATCTCGCCGGTTTGAAGCGTCGCCATTCCGTGGCGGTACTCGTTCGCGAGGGCTTCGTCGAGACCCAGCGACCACTGCTCGTATGAGGACAGCCGGTCGCTGCGAAGCGCCGCCTGCGGGCGGGCGGCCACTTCGTGGGCCAGCTTCAACGCCTCCGGCAGCGCCTGCCCTGTGGGGACGAGCCGATTCGCCAAGCCCATTCGCAGCGCCTCCTCGCCGCTCACTCCCCGGCCGGTGAGAATCAGGTCGAGGGCGTTGCTGTGACCGATCAGCCGCGCCAGCCGAATGGTCCCGCCATCCATCAGGGGTATGCCCCAGCGGCGGCAGTAGACGCCGAACACCGCGTCTTCCGCGGCCACCCGCAGGTCGCACCAGATCGCCAGCTCGAGGCCGCCGGCCACGGCGTTCCCCTCGACGGCCGCGATCACGGGCTTTCGCAGCAACATTCGCGTCGGGCCAACGGGGCCATCGCCGTCGGGCTCGACCCGGCTCGCCCGGGGGGCTCCCGGCTCCTGCATCGCCTTGAGGTCTGCGCCGGCAGAGAACTTCCCCCCGGCTCCGGTCAACACGGCGACCGCCACCGCGTCGTCTTCCTCGAAGCGGCGAAAGACGTCCGCCAGCGCCTCCGCGGTCGGGCGGTCGACGGCGTTCGCCACCTCGGGCCGGTCGATGGTCACCGTGGCGACGGGTCCGTCCGTCTCGTACTGGACGCCCATCGGGGCCCAGCAGCCTACGCCGCGACCGGCTCGCGGCGTCGCCGAGCAGGCCGGCGACGCGCGGGACGCGCGGCCGGCTCCACAAGGTCGCGCAGGAACTGACCGGTATAGGAGGCGGCGCTTGCTGCGATCTCCTCGGGAGTGCCGGTGGCCACCACCTCTCCCCCGGCCTCACCGCCCTCCGGCCCCAGGTCGATGATCCGGTCGGCGGATTTGATGACGTCGAGGTTGTGCTCGATCACGACCACGGTGTTGCCCGCCTCGACCAGCCGCCCGAGCACCTCGAGCAGGCGCTGCACGTCGGCGAAGTGGAGACCGGTGGTCGGCTCGTCGAGGATGTACAGGGTGTCGCCCGTGGCCACCTTCGACAGCTCGGTGGCCAGCTTGATGCGCTGCGCCTCCCCACCGGAAAGGGTTGTCGCCGGTTGGCCGAGGCGGATGTAGTCCAGCCCCACGTCGTGGAGGGTCTGTAGGCGTCGCTTGATCTTCGGGATGTGGGCGAAGAACTCCACCCCCTCCTCCACGGACATCTCGAGCACGTCGGCGATCGACTTGCCCTTGAACCTGACCTCGAGCGTCTCGCGGTTGTACCGGCGACCGTGGCACTGCTCGCAGGGGACATAGACGTCCGGCAGGAAGTGCATCTCGATCTTGATCTGGCCGTCGCCGCGGCACACCTCGCAGCGCCCGCCCTTGACGTTGAAGCTGAAACGCCCGGGCTTGTAGCCGCGCACCCGCGCCTCCTTGGTGCGCGAGAAGAGGTCACGAATGTGATCGAAGACCCCGGTGTAGGTGGCCGGATTGGAGCGCGGGGTGCGGCCGATCGGCGACTGGTCGATGCTGATGATCTTGTCGATCTGGTCCAGGCCCTCGATTCGGTCGTGGGCGCCGGGGCGCAGCCGCGCGCGATGCAGGCGGTTGGCCACCGCCCGATAGAGGATCTCGTTGACGAGCGTCGACTTCCCGGATCCCGAGACCCCGGTGACGCAGCAGAGGACGCCGAGCGGCACGCTGACGTCGGCGTCCTTGAGGTTGTGCTGACGCGCGCCCCGAACCAGCAGCTCGCCACTGGGGCTCCGGCGGAGCTCCGGGACAGGGATGCTGAGCCTGCCGGTCAGGTAGCGCCCCGTGAGGGAGGCTGCCCGGCCGGCGACCTGGGCGGGCGTTCCCTGGGCGACCAGCTCACCCCCATGCTCGCCGGCTCCGGGGCCGAGGTCGACGACGTGGTCTGCGGCGCGAATCGTGCCCTCGTCGTGCTCGACCACGATCACGGTGTTGCCCAGATCGCGCAGCCGCCGCAGCGTGTCGATCAGCTTGGCGTTGTCTCGCTGATGAAGGCCGATCGAGGGCTCATCGAGGATGTAGAGAACGCCCACCAGCGAGGAGCCGATCTGGGTGGCGAGCCGGATCCGCTGCGCCTCGCCGCCCGAGAGCGTGGCGGCCGCGCGCTCCAGCGACAGGTAACCGATTCCGACGCTGTCCAGGAATCGCAGGCGCTCGGCGATCTCGCGCACCACCAGGCGCGCGATCGCTCGCTCGGTGTCCGTCAGCTCCAGCGCCTGGATCCACTCGAAGGCGGCACGAGCGCTGAACCGCGTGTACTCGTA
Source organism: Solirubrobacterales bacterium (assembly GCA_035573435.1). Classification (GTDB taxonomy): domain Bacteria; phylum Actinomycetota; class Thermoleophilia; order Solirubrobacterales; family 70-9; genus AC-56. Next base: position 219,983 of record DATMZR010000006.1, on the reverse strand, counting down.
GATGTTGAGCCCGCCCACCGTCACCGCGAGGCTCTCCGGCCGCAGGCGCGCCCCGCCGCAGGCCGGGCAGGGCTGGAGCGCCATCAGCCCCTCGATGCGGTCCCGGGTGTTCTCGGAATCCGTGTTCTCGTAGCGCCGCTCGAGGCTGGACAGCATGCCGTCGAACCGCACCGTGTAGGTGCGGCGGCGGCCAAAGCGGTTGCGATAGGAGACCGTGTGCCGCTCGTCACCGGTGCCGTCCAGGAGCAGCTCGCGATCGCTTTCGGCCAGGTCCCGCCACGGGATGTCGATGTCGATCCCGTTCGTCTCCGCCACCGCCTCCAGCAGCCGCCGGTGGTACACGGAGGCCGCCTTGGTCCACGGATCCAGAGCGCCCTCCGAGATCGAGAGCGTCGGGTCGGGGACGATCAGCTCGGGGTCGATGACCCGTTGGAAACCAAGCCCGTGGCAACGCTGACAACAGCCGTGGGGTGAGTTGAAGGAGAAGATCCGCGGCTCGAGCTCGGGCATCGAGGTGCCGCACTCGAGGCAGGCGAAGCGCTCCGAGAAAAGCATCATCTCGGGCTCGGCGCCATCAGGCATCGTCTCGACCTCCACCAAGCCGTCGGCGAGCTGCGAGGCAGCCTCGACCGACTCCGAGAGGCGCTTCCGCACCCCTTCCTTCATCACCAGACGGTCCACCACGACCGAGATGTCGTGCTTGAACTTCTTGTCGAGCTCGATCGGCTCGTCGAGGCGGCGAAGCTCGCCGTCGATCCGCGCTCGCGCGTAGCCCTGGGCGCGCATCTCGTTCAAGAGCCGCCCGTACTCGCCCTTGCGCCCGCGGACCACCGGCGCCATGACCATGAACCGCGACCCCTCGGCCAGGGTGAGAACGCGGTCGGTGATCTGCTCCAGCGACTGACCCGAGATCGGGGCGCCGCAGCTGTAGCAGTGGGGCTTTCCGATCCTTGCCCAGAGGAGGCGGAGGTAGTCGTAGATCTCCGTCACCGTCCCGACCGTGGAGCGCGGGTTGCGCGAAGTCGTTTTCTGATCGATCGAGATCGCCGGGCTGAGGCCCTCGATCGAGTCCACATCGGGCTTCTCCATCTGGCCCAGGAACTGGCGTGCGTAAGCGGACAGCGACTCCACATAGCGTCGCTGCCCCTCGGCGTAGATCGTGTCGAAGGCGAGGCTCGACTTGCCCGAGCCCGAGAGCCCGGTGATCACGATCAGCGCGTCGCGCGGCAACTCCAGATCGATGCCCTTGAGGTTGTGCGCTCGGGCGCCGGAGATCGTGATGCGATCGGAGACAGGCATCACCATTGCGGCGGCTTCGCCGCCTGACCAGCCTGACGCGTCGCTGAACGCTCCGCGAATGACATCTATTCGATTCTACGGGGGCGAACGGGCGTTCCCGTCTGCCGGGCGTGGTCCGTGTGAGAGCGAGGGTAGGCTCAGCGAGTGCCGCAACCGCCCCCTGTGAGCGGAATCTCCGAGCTCGTGCTGGAGGTCTCCGATCTCGACGCTGCCCGCCACTTCTACCGGGATCTGCTCGGCTTCGAGGAGACGCGCTACGGGGAGGGACGCGACGATCGCCGCTGGTACCTGATCGGCTCCAGCGCCCGGCTTGGCCTCTGGACCCCGCAGGTTGGGCTTGCCGGCGGACGCGGGGGCGCCCACGTACACTTCGCGTTCCAGCTCCCCCGCGACGAGCTCGACCCCCTGCTCGAGCGCCTGCGCGCCGACGGCGTCGAGGTCGAGGGACCAATCCAGCTCGGCGCCGACAGGGCGATTTACATAACCGATCCTGACGGCAACGTGGTCGAGTTCTGGACCCAGGACATGGAGGAGTACTGCGCCGGCGCACGCCAGGGAGGCGCTGCCGGCAGCTTCAAGCGGCCCGGCTAGGACCCCCTACCTGCCCGCCTTCGCGTAGACGTCATCGAGGAGCGAGTCGAGGTCGTCGATGCGGTAGTCCGCGGCGAGCTGCTTCCGGGCCTCGTCGCGCGAGGTCCCGTCGAGGGCCAGCTTCATCGCCACGAGGCGCGCTGCCCCTGCGTCGTCGCCGGCGTTTGACGCCGCGGACGCCGCCTCGGGCTCGGGGGCGTCGGCTACCGGCTCCGGGGGCTCCGGGGGCGGCTCTGCAGGCGCCTCCCTGACCTCGGTGCTCGGCTGCTGGGGAGTGGATCCCGCTCCCAGCCCCGCCTCGAGCCGCTCCAGAGCCTGCCGGACCTGGTCGAGTCGCTCCCGCGCCTCCGCCTCGGCCTCAGCGCGAATTCGTTGCGCTTCGGCCTCGGCCTCGCGCACGATCTCGTCAGCCCGGCGCTGCGCCGACTCCAATGCGGAGCGCACCGCCTCGCTCGTGTCCTTGATTAGCTGCTCGGCGTCCATGGCCGTCTTGAGGGTACCCCGCGGCCATCACCTGCGTGGCAGGAGACGACCAGCTTCGCTGCTCGTGACTAGGCAGCGTCCGGGTACTCGTCGTGGCGCCAGGCTCGGAACCCATCCCGGCGTCCCTTCGGCGTCCGGTCGAGGAGCTGGAGGTAGTAGGGCACCACGAAGTCACGATCGGGCGCCATCCTCGTGTACGTGTGGTAGACGACGCCGTCCTCGAGCGCGAACGCGATCCAGCCCGGCCCCTCGGCGAGGCCGTGCTCGAGGTCGGTCCCCACCTGCACGGCCCATTCCTGGAGCCAATCGGGGGGCTGGTCGATCATCTCCTGCACCTCGTCGATCTCCCCCATCTGCTCCTCGGTGAGCGCCAAACCGAAATCGAACGGGAAGTCGCTCCCGTACGTCGACACATACGGGAACTGCCAGCCCATGCGCTCCCTGTACGCCTGAAGCCTGTCGATCGGCGCACGGGAGAAGCCGAGCAGGGTGACGTCACGGTGATTGAGGTGGACCACGGCGGCGCCGAGGTGGTCCCCCAGGTTTGAGCAGCCAGGACAGGCCCCGGCGCTGTAGTCCGGGCCGAACATGATGTTGTAGGCGAGCAGCTGCGAGCGTCCGTCGAACAGCTCGGCGAGCGTCTTGCTCCCCGCGTCCGTCTCGAACGTGTATTCCTTCTCCACCGGCACCCAGGGGAGCTCCTGCCGCTGCTTCGCCAGCGCCTCGCTGGCCTCCGCGTGCTCGTTCTCGGCCTTCAGCAGCTCCTGTCGGGCCGCCTGATATTCCTCGCGCGTTCCGATCCTGTGCTCGGGCATGTTCGCTCCTCCTTCGGGCCGCGGTCACCCTATAGACCCGTCGATGGGGAGAAACTCATCGGAGCCGCTCGGGCTCAGCGCTCCCCGATGTCGGTCGTGAGCACCGGCTTCACGTCGATGATCGGCGTCCCATCCACCGCTTCGAGGCCGCGCACACGGACTCTGTCGCCCTCGATTGAGGCCACCTCTACCCGGTGCAGCCCGATCGGATTCGGTCGGTGCTGGGAGCGGGTGCTGAACACGCCCAGCTCCGGCCTCGACGCATCGCCGCGCGGATGCACTCGCAGGACGTCGCGACGCGCGCGATCCAGCCAGGTGAGAACGATGACGTCATCCCCCACGCGGATGCCGTCCAGGGCCTCGGCCACCGTGGGGTCGAACACCAGCCAAGCCTCGGGTGCCCCCTCGTCGCCTTGCTTCGGCGCCAGCGCGGGATCCTTCAGCGAAGACTCGACCGTGCCCACCGGCGTCACCTCGATCCGCGCCCGGCTCACCTGATCACCGCCGATCCGAGCACGGCCATCCTGCGCGCGAGGAAGCGGCGCTCGGGGTCCCGCGCAGCGCGGGGCCCCGCTGCTAGACGCAGATCGCCGTGACGGTCGTCCTCCCGCTGACGGAGCTGTAGTTGTGCGCTGCCGCCCGCCAGCCCCGCTTGCCGACTCGAGACGACTTCGAGTAGAAGAAGTCGGGTCCGTCGTCGTTGGAGAAGTCGGACTTCGGCTTGGTGTTGAAGCCGCCACTCAGCAACTGGTCACCGCGATGACACTTCACCCGGGTGCTGTCCGCGCCCTCGTCTGGAATCGGGTCGCCCCTCTTCGAGCGCGTCTTGACGTCGCGCCGCAGGCAGTAGGCGTAGGCCGTGATCCTTTCCGATTCATCGCTGAAGGCGTGGACCCGCCAGCTCCTGCCGCCCCTGCCAAAGCTCTTGAAGACCGGTTGGTTGCCCGAGAGGTCGTCGAACTTCCAGCCGCCGGACACCGCCGTCTTGCCGTGGCCGCAGCGGGCGTTTGCCTTGCCCCGGTCGTTGCTCTGAGAGAACCCCGACCTGTCCGAAGCCGTGGATGGCTCGAGCCTGCCGGAGCAGTAGGCGAACACCTCGAGCGGGCCCGACGTGTCCTGGCCCTTCACGATCCAGGAGCGCTTGCCCTTCGCCTTGTTGACGACCGCCTCGGACTCGTCGGGCATCGTGAAGCCGCCGGAGACCACCCGCTTGTCGCCCGGACATCGCGCCTTGCCAACGTAGACGCCGTCCCCCCGGTCGGCCCCCGTCGCGCTGACCGTGGTCAGGGCGGAGGCGCCAGGAGCGGTGAGCAGCAACGCGGTGGCGGCCCCTATGAGCGCCGCCCAGAATCTCCTCGTAGTCATGCGCGCACGATATCTGCTTGGCCAGCGGATCAGTCACTCTCGAGCCGCGCCCGGAACGACTCGGCGGGCTCGACCGTGGCGCCGATGACGCGCACGCGATCGGCAAGCCAACGGTCCGAGGTGGCCACGCGAACCTGGCCGGGCTCAGGATCCGCCCTGAGGCGGCGGACGATCTCGTCGTCCGCGGAGTCGGCACGCGGCCGTGGAGCATGCGCGACCTCCACCACGGTGGACGAAATGGGCGGCGACGGCGGCTGCTCGAAGACCACCACCACGTCCTCGCCGCTCGTGGCGACCCAGCGCTCGAGCAGGTCGACGAGCCGGACCATCGCTCCATGCCGGTCCTTCCACCACTGATCGGGACGCGTCCCGATCACGTTCATGCCGTCGACGAGCCAGCGCACCGAAGGCCAGCGTACGCGCTACGCCGCTAGGCCCGCAGCGCCTCGAGGTCGCGGCGCAGCTCCTTGAGCTCGTCGCGGATCCTGGCCGCCACCTCGAAGCGCAGATCTTCGGCGGCGGCAAGCATCTCCTCCTCCAGCTCCACGATCAGCTTCTCGAGCTCGGCGGGGCTGCGAATCGCCTCCCCATCGCCTCTGGCACGGCGCCGGCGCGCCGGCGCCGCACGCGACTCCATGGCCAGGAAGTCGGTGATGTCGGAGATGCCCTTCTGGACCGTCTCGGGCGTGATCCCGTGCTCTCGGTTATAGGCGAGCTGGATCTCGCGGCGACGGTCGGTCTCGCGGATCGCCGTCCGCATCGCCTCCGTCTCCCGGTCCGCGTACATCAGCACCGTGCCCCGCACGTTGCGCGCCGCCCGCCCGATCGTCTGGATCAGGCTGGTCTCGCCCCTCAGGAAGCCCTCCTTGTCCGCGTCGAGGATTGCCACCAGAGAAACCTCCGGCAGGTCGAGGCCCTCGCGGAGCAGATTCACGCCGACGAGCACGTCGTACTCGCCGAGCCGCAGGTCGCGAACGATCTGGATTCGCTCGAGAGTGTCGATCTCCGAGTGCAGGTACCGGACCCGGAAGCCGTGCTCGAGCAGATAGCCGGTCAGGTCCTCGGCCATCTTCTTGGTGAGCGTCGTGACCAGGGCCCTCTCCCCCGCCTCGGCCCGACGGCGAACCTCGTTCATCAGGTCGTCGATCTGATTGCGGGTCTCGCGCACCCTCACCTCGGGATCGACGATTCCGGTCGGACGCACGATCTGCTCCACGATCCGCGCCGACGAGCCGCGCTCGAAATCGCCCGGCGTGGCCGAGACCATCACCATCTGCCCCACCCGGCTGAGGAACTCCTCGAACCGCAGCGGCCGGTTGTCGAGCGCCGAGGGCAGGCGGAAGCCGTGATCGACGAGCGTCTGCTTGCGGGAGCGGTCTCCCTCATACATGCCGCCCAGCTGGGGAATCGTCTGGTGCGACTCGTCGACGAACACCACGAAGTCGTCCGGGAAGTAGTCGATCAGGGTGTGCGGAGGGCTCCCGGGCGGGCGGTCGTCGAGGATCCGCGAGTAGTTCTCGATCCCCGGGCAGAAGCCGAGCTCCTTCAGCAGCTCGACGTCGTACTCCGTGCGCTGACGCAACCGGTGGGCCTCGAGCAGCTTGCCGCGCTCCTCGAGCCATCCCACCCGCTCATCCATCTCCAGCTTGATCTCGGTCACCGCTCGCTCGATCGTCTCGTCCGTGGTCACGTAGTGGGTAGCCGGCCAGACGGCGACGTGGTCGATCTCGTCGAGCACCTCGCCGGTGAGCGGATCGAAGTGCTGGATCCCCTCCACCTCGTCGCCGAACAGCGCGATCCGGTAAGCGGTCTCGGCGTACGCGGGAAAAACCTCAAGGAGCTCTCCCTTGACGCGAAAGGTGCCGCGGGTGAGATTGGTGTCGTTGCGCCCGTACTGCATCCCGATCAGCTTTCGGAAGAGCTCATTCCGCTCGATCCACTCCCCCACCTTGAACAGCTGCATCTGCTCGCGATAGAGCTCTGGCGACCCGATCCCGTAGATGCACGAGACCGAGGCGACGATCACGACGTCGCGCCTGGCCAGCAGCGCCGCCGTCGCCGAGTGCCGCAACCGATCGATCTCGTCGTTGATCGAGGAGTCCTTCTCGATGTAGAGGTCCTGCGCCGGCACGTAGGCCTCGGGCTGGTAGTAGTCGTAGTAGCTGACGAAGTACTCGACCGCGTTTTCGCCGAAGAACTCGCGGAACTCGTTGCAGAGCTGCGCGGCCAGGGTCTTGTTGTGGGCGATCACCAGGGCCGGGCGCTGGACGCGCTCGATCACTCCGGCCATCGTGAACGTCTTCCCGGTGCCCGTGGCCCCGAGCAGGGTCAGATTCCGCTCGTTCGCATCCAGGCCCTCCGCGAGCTTCGAGATCGCCTCGGGCTGGTCGGCGGTCGCCGTGTAGGCGGGATTCAGCCGGAAATCAGGCACCAGGCCAAGATAGCGGCAGCCGGTGCCGGAGCCTTGGGACGCCGGAGGGTCAGGGGCGCCCTAGGTCATCCGCGTACTTGTCCCGGTACTCCTCGCGCTTGTCCAGCACCTCCTCGACGTACTGTCGAGTGTCCTCGAACCCGATCGACTCGACCTCGAGGCCAGCGCCGCCCCAGCGGTCAGCGTTGGCGGGGCCGGCATGGTAGGCAGCGAGTGCCGCCACCTCGTTGCCGTCGTAGCGGCGCAGCAGGTAGCTGAGGTAGAACGAGCCGTAGCGGATGTTGATGTCGGCGTCCGAGAGGTCGCCGGTGACGAACTGCGTCCCTCCGCTGAGCCGGGCGATATCGTGAGCGGTCTCAGGCGTTATCTGCATCAGGCCGAGGGCGCCGGCCTCCGACTCCTGGTTTCGAAACCGGGACTCCGCGTAGATCACCGCGGCGATCAGCGAGGGGTCCAGGTTCTTGTCGGCTGCCTGCTGCCGGATGATGTCGTCGTGGCGAAGCGGCAGGGTGACCTCGCGAGCGAGCTTGTCGAAGTCGATTCGGCTGATCCCGATCGCCGCGCCGGCGCCGAGGGCGGCCGCCGCGACGATCGCCAGCCACCGGCGGCGGCGCGACTTGGGGCGGGCGTCGGCGCGCTGGCGGCGCCTGCCACGGGAGGTGGCGGTCCTCGCCGGGCTCACGCCGCCTCCGGGGCGAGCGAGGCCAGCTCCCGCATCAGTCGCGCCACCTGCTCCTCCAGCTCCGCCAGCGAGCCGTCGTTCGAGATCACGTGCGTCGCCCTGGCGGCCTTCTCGTCCTGAGAGAGCTGGCGGCCGCTGCGTCCCTCGAGCAGCTCCGTCCCCCGGTCCCCCGCTCGCGCCACCCGAATGGGATCGTCCGCCACCACGCAAACGGTGGCGTCAAAGGCGCCCTCCATCCCGGTCTCGAAGAGCAGTGGGACCTCGACCACGGCGTGTGACGTCCCGGTCGGCAGCGACCCGCGCCACTCGACGATCCGTGCGCCGACCAGCGGATGAAGCACCGACTCCAGCCAGGCGAGCTCATCGGGGCGCCCGAAGACGATCTCCCCGACCGTCCCGCGCTCCACCCGGCCATCGGCCAGCACCGCCTCGCCCCAGCGCTCGACCAACCGCTCTCGGACCTCCGCCGTGCCGAGGAGCTCGTGTGTGACGGCGTCGGTCGACAGCGTGGCGGCGCCCAGCCGCGCGAAGGCGGCGAGGGCCTCGGACTTGCCCGCGGCGACGGCGCCGGTCAGGCCAACGAAAACAGGCGGGGCCCTGTTGCTGTCAGGCGGTGGGGCCACCGCCCGTCGATCAGGAGCCCTCGTCCTCCGAGGGCGGTTCGTCGGTTTCCTCGTCCGCCGCCTCCCCCTGCGGCGGCGCCTCGGGGAAGACCTCCTCGGACACGTCGAGGTCGGGCACCTTTTCCGGCGCAGCCTCCGCCTCGCCGGTGAGCTCAGGTGGCATCAGGTCTCGGAGAGGCAGGTTCTGCGGCTCGGCGCGTTTCACGCTGAGCGAGATCCGGCGTCGGTTCTCGTCGATCTCGAGGATCCTGACCCAGGTCTCATCACCGGGCGAGACCACCTCGCTCGGGCTCTCCACGTGATGCTCGGCAAGCTCGGAGATGTGGACCAGCCCCTCGACACCGGGAACGATCTCGACGAAAGCGCCGAATGCGACCACCTTTGTGACCTTGCCCTCGAGCACGTCGCCAGGACGGTATTCATCCAGCACCCGGCGCCACGGGTCTTCCTGCGTCTGCTTGAGGCCGAGCGAGATCCGCTGGCGGTCGCGATCGATGTCGAGCACCTTCACCCTGACCGTCTCGCCCACTGAGAGCACCTCGGAGGGGTGGTTGACGTGGCTCCAGGAGAGCTCGGAGATGTGGATCAGCCCGTCGATCCCGTCGAGGTCGACGAAGGCGCCGAAATCGACGATGTTGGAGATCTTCCCTTCGACCACCGCGCCGGGCTGCAGGCGACCGAGGATCTGCTCGCGAACCTCCTTGCGCTCCTCTTCCAGGACGGCACGCCGCGAGAGCACCACGTTGTTGCGACTGCGGTTCAGCTCGATCACCTTGCACTCGAGCGTCTGACCCTTGAACTCGTCGAGATTGTGGACGCGGCGGATGTCGACCAGCGATGCCGGCAGGAAGCCCCGCACTCCGAGGTCGAGGATGAGCCCGCCCTTGACGACCTCGATCACTGTCCCCTCCACCGGCTCGCCGGACTCGGCCGCCGCCTCGATCTTTCGCCAGGCCTTCTCGAAGCGGGCGCGCTTCTTGGACAGAAGCAGCCGCCCCTCCTGGTCCTCCTTGGTGAGCACCAGCGCGTCGACGCGCTCGCCCAGGGAAACCTCCTCGCTCGGATCCACCGAGCGACGGATCGAGAGCTCGGTCGACGGGATGACGCCCTCGGACTTGTAGCCGATGTCGACCAGGACCTCGTCCTTGTCGATCCTGACCACCTCGCCGCTGACGACGTCGCCCTCCTCGAAGGGCTTGATGGTCGCGTCGTAGTTCGGGACGAGCTTGCCGTCGACCTCGATCAGGAGGTCGTTTGAGGCCCCGTCAGCCGGCGCCTCGCCGTCCTGGCGGGCAGCCACAGTCGGTGTCTCGGTCGCGGACACGGCGGCTAACTATGGCAAAACTCGCCGATCCCACGGTACCCTCGCCTGCAATGCCAACTCGACGCACGAAGCGCGGCTCGACGCGAACGCCGCTGAAGCGCGACTGTGACGTGCTGATCTGTGGGGCGAGCTTCGGCGGCCTCACGGTGGCCCGCGAGCTGGCGGGCTCCGGGGCGCGGGTCCTGGTCGTCGATCGCTACGAGATCGGGGAGCGCCAGACCTCGGCTTGCGCGGCGCCCACCGCGTGGCTGGATGCGATGGGGATCGGCGCCTCGATCAAGCAGACCTTCGGTCACCTCGTGATTCACACGCCGCACGTGACCACCCGCATGCACCTTCCGTGGACCTTCTCGACCTTCGACTACCCGGCGCTCTGCGAGCTCCTGTTCGAGCAGTCCGACGCCGAGTTCGATACGGCGAAGGTCCACGGGAGGACGGGCACCAGCGTGCACACGGATAGGGGCGATCTGAGGGCGCCGCTGGTGGTCGACTGCATGGGCTGGCGGCGCGTGCTCGGCAGCCGCGGCTACCAGCCGGTGGACGCGCCGCTCTCGCGTGGGCTCGAGGTGCACCCGGGCGGAGCCTCCGAGGAACTGGAGATCTGGATCGACCGTGGCTATGTGCCCGCCGGCTATAGCTGGAGCTTCCCCGCCGACGACGAGGTCCGGGTCGGGGTGGGCTCGTTCGACCCCCGAGTCGGGGTCAAGGCATCCACCGTCAGGCTGGCGCAGGACCTGCACCGCGACCCGGTTCGCTACCAGGGGAACTGGATCCCCCACAAGCTGCGGGAGGCGACGGACGGCGACGTGTTCTTCGTCGGGGACTCGGCCGGCCACTGCCTTCCCCTCACCGCCGAAGGAATACGCACCGCCTTCTACTTCGGGATTGCCTGCGGGCGCGAGCTCCGCCGCGTAACCGATGGCCGCGCGACGCGGCACACGACCCTGAACCGCTACGCGGCCTTCTCGGCGCGTCACGAGTGGCACTTTCGCTGGCTGCTCCGCATGCAGAGGCTCGTTCCCAGGGTCCCTCCGCGGCTCCTGGCAGGCGCCCTGCGCGGGATGAGCCGCGACGAGTTCGTGCGGTGGTCGTTCGGCCACTACCTGCGCATCGCGCATCCCGCGTACGCACGCGAGCTGGCGGCGCGGCCCAAGCCACGCCGCGCGAGCGCGGTCGCCGCCTAGCGAACGACCAGGAACGTGCCGGCGAGCAGCAGGACGACGCCGGCGATCCGTGTCCCGGTGAGCGGCGTCTCCTCGAGCCCCAGGATCCCCAGCCGGTCGATGACCACCGCCGCGGTCAGCTGGCCCGTGATCGTCGCCGCGGCCACGCCGCCGGCGCCGATCGAGCTCACCGCGATCAGAGCTACGGTCACATAAGCCGCGCCGAGCACGCCACCCAGCAGGTAATACCAGCGCACGTCGAAGGTCGAGGAGAGCCCGCCCGCCTGTCCGACCGTGGTGACGATCAGGGCGAGCAGCAGGGTCCCGACCATGAACGAGACCAGAGCCGCCGGAAGGTTCCCCGTGGCCCGTCCGAGGCCGGCATTGATCGCCGGCTGGAGCGCGATCAGGCCACCGACCGCGGCGGTGAGCAGCACGGCGAGGCCTCGGTCCATAGGCGCGGGATGCTAGTCGCCTGGATCGGCCGGGCGTGATGCCGAGCGCGTCCAGGTGTTGTTGGACCAGGCGCCCTTGAAGCCAGTGAGGGAGTTCAGCAGTAGAGCCGATTCGACGATCAAGAATTCGGATGCCCGCTCTTCCGGATCCCGATCCCCTCGCCGGGTTGGCACTGCGCTGCCAATCCGACTCGAGGCTCGTGCGGCTGTCTCGCGAGGGGCAGGCGCTCGCCTTCGAGGAGGTAGTTCGCCGCTACCGCGGGCCGCTGGTGTCCTTCGCCGCATCGATCGTCCGCCCGGATCGGGCCGAGGACGTCGTCCAGGAGGCGCTTGGGAAGGCCCACGCTGCCCTGGTCGCCGGCGAGGCCGAGGTCAAGCTCAAGCCTTGGCTTTACACCATCGTGCGCAATCGGGCGCTCAACGACCTGCGGGACGAGCCGGCTCACGAGCCCCTTGACGAGAGCTTCGACGGCGTGCCCCAGCCTCCCGAGGTTGCGGCGCGGCGGGAGGAGCTCGCCGCCCTGATGGCGCGGGTCAAGGACCTGCCCCCGGCGCAGCGCGAGGCTTTGGTTCAACGCGAGCTCGAGGGCCGCAGCCACGCGGAGATCGCCGTCGCTCTGGGAGCAACCCCAGGCGCGGTGCGAGGTTTGATTTTTCGCGCCCGCTGCGCCCTCCGCGGGGCGGCCGGGCTCCTGATCCCGATGCCAGTGCTTCGAGCCTTGCTCAGCTCAAACCTCGGGACCGAGGCAGCGGGCACTGGGGCCGGCGCCGCGGCCTTGGGACTGACTGCCGGAGGAGGCGGCGGAATCGCGATCAAGGCCGGCGCCGCGCTGACGATCGCGGTGCTGGCGATTGGCTCGGAGGTGGCGCTGAACGGTCACGACGGCAAGGCGGAGCCGAGCCATCTGTCGGCAGCGCACAGCGGTCCCGCAGACCGCACCGATGGCGGCGGTCCGGCCGCCGCCAATCTGACCCTGGCCTCGGAGCGAGTGGCGGACGGCTCTGGCCCAGGCGAGACGGGCTCCGGGTCGGGTGATGGCTCCGGCGGTCCCGAAGGCTCACGCGAGGTCGCCAGCGGCAGCGGCGACGACGCGTCAGCCGATGACCATTCCGGCGGCAATGACCACTTCGGCGGAGCGGAGGGCCACGAAGGCTCCTCCGGGCCGGGAATCGGCGAGCAGGAAGTCTCGGACGGCGATGGCCACGAGGGGAGCTCAGGCAGCGGCTCGCTCAACGAAGGCTCGGGCTCCTCCGGCGGCGATGGCGGCGGGACAAGCGGCGAAAGCGACGGGAGTGGCGACGGCGGCGGCAGCCATGAGAGCGGCGGAGAGACGAGCGGGGAGAGCGAATCCGACGGGCCCGGCGGGGAGCCGCCGCCCGCGTGACCCAATCGACCGTGATCTTCGCGGCTGGGGCGGGTTACGGGTCCGCAATGCGTAATCACCCAACGGGAGGAAAGATCATGGAAGGCAGGCTGAGGAAGTTTTGGCTGGTCCTCGTCGGCGCACTGGCGATCTCGCTGCTCGCACTCGCGGGTCCGGCGGCCGCCAGGGATCGCAACCACGACAGGATTCCCGATCGCTGGGAGAAGCGACACCATCTCTCGCTTCACAAGAAGCAGACGAGGCGCAACCAGGACCACGACGGCCTGCTCAACCGCCGCGAGTGGAAGGCTGGGATGGATCCCCGCGATCCCGACTCGGACGAGGACGGAGTCGAGGACGGTGACGAGGGCGCCGGCACGATCGCGTCTTTCGACGACGGCGTGCTGACGATCAACCTCTTCCATGGGGGCTCCGTGAGCGGCCTGGTCACCGATGACACCGAGATCGAGTGCGACAACGGCGACGACCACGGTGACGAGGACGCCGACGGCGAAGGCGGTCGCCACGGAGACACCGGTGACGCCGACGACGAGGGCGCCCACGACCAGGGCGAGGACGAAGACCATGGCGACGACGATCCGGTCGAGGACCACGACGAGATCGAAGACGACCAGGGCGAGGACGACGAGCACGAGTGCTCGGTTGACGCGCTGACCCTTGATCGCGTAGTCCAAGAGGCCGAGCTGGAGCTCGAGAACGGCGACGCGGTCTTCGAGGAGATCGAGCTGCTCGGGTAGGGCCTACTTCGCCGCCAGCCAGTCCTTGCCGACTCCGATGTCGACCGCCAACGGCGGGTCGAGGTCGAAGGCGCCACACATCTCCCGGCGCACGAGCTCGGTCGAGGGGTCGATCTCCGCCGTCGGCCCCTCGAACAAGAGCTCGTCGTGGATCTGCAGCACGAGCCTGCTCTCCAAGCCCGCCTCAGCCAGGGCGGCGTGACAGCGCACCATGGCCACCTTGATGATGTCTGCGGCCGTTCCCTGAATCACCGTGTTGACGGCCAGCCTCTCGCCCAGGGAGCGCCGCTGGCGCTGGTTGGATCGCAGCTCCGGGATCGCTCGACGGCGGCCCATCAGCGTGGTCACGAACCCGTCGCGCTCGGCGTCCGCGATCGTCTGGTCGATGAATCGCTTCACGGCCGGGAAGCGCTCGAAGTAGCGCTGGATGTAGACCGCCGCCTCCTCGCGTGAGATCTGGAGTCGATCCGCGAGCCCAAAGGCAGAAAGTCCGTAGGCGATGCCGTAGTTGACCATCTTCGCCTTGGAGCGCTCGGCCGGGCCGACCTCCTCCGGCTGGATGGCGAGCACCTCGGCCGCGGTCTCAAGGTGAACGTCCTCCCCCGAGGCGAAGATCTCGCGCAGCACATCCTCGCCGGCGACGTGCGCCAGCACCCGCAGCTCCACCTGGTTGTAGTCCGCCGACAGCAAGCGCATCCCGCGCTCGGCAACGAAGCAGGCCCGGACCGGCCTTCCGATCTCGGACCTGATCGGAATGTTCTGAAGGTTCGGGTTCGTGCTCGAGAGCCGCCCCGTGGTGGTCGCGACCTGGTTGAAGGTCGTGTGGATGCGCCCAGTCACGGGGTCGATCAGCTCCGGAAGCGCGTCGAGGTAGGTGTTCTTGAGCTTCGTCAGCTCGCGCCAGCTCTCGACCTTGGCGATGATCTCGTGCTCGTCGCGGATCTGGGCCAGCACGCGCGCATCCGTGGAGAACCCGGTCTTGCCGCGGCGCTTTCGGCTCAGCGCCAGCTCCTCGAACAGCACCACTCCGAGCTGCTGGGGCGAACCGATGGTGAACTCGTGCCCAGCGAGCTCGAAGATCTCGCGCTCCAACTCACCGATGCGCTCCTCCATGCCCTGCCCGATCGCTGTCAGTCGTTCGGAGTCGAGCTTGACGCCGGCTCGCTCCATCGCGACCAGGACCTCGATCAACGGTATCTCGACCTCCCGCAGAAGGCGATGTAGCCCGAGCTCGTCGAGCCGCTCGCGCTGCCGGCCGGCCAGCTCATGGGTCAGGCGGGCGTCGACGGCGGGGTCCCCGGCCGCCTCCCCCTCCCCGGCCGCGAGGGATAGCTGGCCCGGCTCGGCACCCACGGGGGCTGCTGCCAGGCCCGCGTCGGCGGCCAGCTCGTGGAGATCGTACGTCCGCCTGGCGGGATCGATCAGGTAGGCACCGACGATCGTGTCGTGCCGTAGCTCGATGCTGCCCGGTGGTGCCACCGCGAGCAGCCCGGTACGCCCGCCCCCGCCGAGTCCCTTCGCGTCGTGCGCGATCAGCGACCGGCCGCGCAGCTGCTCGGCGAAGGCCGCGAGATCGGGGGCATCGCCGGCCACCACCCGCTCGCCGTCGCTCGCCGCCCAACGCCCCCCCGCGACGGCGATCGCGATCTCCTCAGCCCCAAGGTCTCCGGGATGGCCCTCCTCCGCCTCGACCTCGATCGTCTCCTCGACCGTGCGCTCGGGCACGATCTCGCCGAACTCCTCGTCGAGCCGCTGCATCACGGCGCGCAGCTCGAACTCCGCCGCGAACCCGCGCAAGCGGCTGCGGTCCGGTGTCGAGCGAACGATCTCGGAGACGTCGACCGGCACCTCCACGTCCTCCTTCAGGGTCGCGAGCTGCTTCGAGACCCGGGCGTCGTCGGCGTGCTCGGTGAGATTCTGCTTTCGCTTCGGCCCGGAGATCTGGTCGACACTCGCCAGCACCCCCTCGAGGGAGCCGAACTCCTGCAGAAGCTGGGCGGCCGTCTTGTCGCCGATTCCCGGAACGCCGGGGATGTTGTCGGAGGTGTCTCCCTTGAGGCCAATCAAGTCACTGACAAGCTCCGGCGGGACGCCATAGCGCTCGATCACCCCGTCCCGGTCGTAGATCTTGGTCTCGGTGACGCCCCTCGAGGTGGTCATCACCCTGACCCCGTCGCCGACCACCTGGTAGACGTCTCGATCGCCGGACACGACCATCACCGGGATCTCCTTTTCGCGGGCCTGCCGGACGAGGGTGGCGATCACGTCGTCGGCCTCCCAGCCCTCGACCTTGACGTTGTGGAAACCGAAAGCCTCGGCCAGCGGCCACAGGTGCGGCCACTGCTCCGAGAGCAGGTCCGGGCGCGGTGGCCGCTGCGATTTGTACTCCGCGTACTCGACCTCGCGACCCGACATCCCTGCGTCCCACGCAACGATCACCGCGCGCGGGTGATGGTCGACCAAGATCTTGGCCATCATCGACGCGAAGCCGTAGATCGCATTGGTCGGGCGCCCGTCGGCGGTCGCGATCGACTCCGGCAGGGCGAAGAACGCCCGGTACGCGAGGCTGTTCCCGTCGATCAGGAAGAGCTCCTCGGTTCCCTGGGAGGCCCTTGTGGCGCCCTTCGGCTTTGCCTTCGTTGCCGGCACACATCCATCCTGCCAAAGGAAGTCGACGACGAAGAGGGCGCGAATGGCGTTTTTGTGGCGCACTCCCCACAAACTCGCCAATTCGTCGGCGGCCCGAGGCCGGTGCCTGCCCGAGGCCGGTGCCTATGATTGCCGCCCGATGGTCGCGCCACCCGCCCAAGCTCAGTTCTCCGTGACCGTGCGCGTCGAGCTCGACGCGCGCCAGGAGCCGCTGGGCAAGCTCACCGGGCGCATCGCCGAGGCGGGGGGCGCCCTCCAGAGCGTGGACCTGGTGCCGGGCGCAGGCAGCGAGGGCAAGCGGGTGCGCGAGTTCACCATCGACGCCCGCGACCAGGCGCACTGGGAGGAGATCCTGCGGGCGATCGGCTCCACCCGCGGGGCCCGGGTGCTCGACTACGTGGACCGCACGCTGCAAATGCATCGGGGCGGCAAGATCGAGCAGCAGAACAAGTACCCGCTGAAGACCCGCGACGACCTGTCCATGGCCTACACGCCGGGAGTCGCCCGCGTTTGCCTGCAGATCGCGTCCGATCGCTCGAAGGCCTTCGAGTACACGATCAAGCGCAACACGGTGGCCGTGGTCTCCGACGGCAGCGCGGTGCTCGGCCTGGGCGACATTGGGCCGGAGGCCGCGATGCCTGTGATGGAGGGCAAGGCGATGCTGTTCAAGGAGTTCGCCAACGTCGACGCCTTTCCGATCTGCCTCAGCACGCATGACCCGGACCAGATCGTGCGCACGGTGGAACTGATCTCGCCGACCTTCGGGGGGATAAACCTCGAGGACATCGCCGCGCCGCGCTGCTTCGAGATCGAGGAGCGACTGAAGGCTGAGCTCGACATCCCCGTCTTTCACGACGACCAGCACGGGACCGCCGTGGTGGTGATGGCGGCACTCTTCAACGCTCTGAAGATCGTCGGCAAGGACCTCGAAGACCTGCGCGTGCTGGTCGTCGGTCTCGGAGCGGCGGGGGTCGCCGTTACCAAGATGATGCTGGCCTCCGGGATCAGCCAAGTGATCGGATGCGACCGCGATGGAGCGCTTTCCACCGAGCGCGACGACTACGCCGCGGGGGAGATGAGCGACATCAAGCGCTGGTACGCCGAGAACTCGAATCCCGAGAAGCTCGAGGGCACACCGGCCGACGTGATCGAGGGATGCGATTTGTTCATCGGCGTCTCGGGGCCCGGGATCATCCCTGCCGAGGCCCTCGCGAAGATGTCCCACGACGCGATCGTGTTCGCGATGGCCAACCCCAACCCGGAGGTGACGCCCGAGGAGGCCGAGCCGTATGTGCGGATCATGGCCACGGGCCGCTCCGACTACCCGAACCAGATCAACAACGTGCTCTGCTTTCCGGGCATCTTCCGTGGCGCGCTCGACGCCGGGGCGCCCCGAATCACGGAGGAGATGAAGCTGGCCGCGGCCCAGGGGATCGCCGAGGTGGTCGCCGAGCAGGACCTGAGCGAGGACTACATCATCCCCAGCGTCTTCGATCGCGACGTCGCGCCGGCGGTCGCCGCCGCGGTCGTCCAGGAGGCGCGTCGCGAGGGGATCGCGAGGGTCTCCGAAGAGACGGGAACGTTCGCGACGGTCGACTAGCGCCGAACCGCGGGGAGGCAGCGATGCGCGTACTCATAACCGGTGCAAGCGGGTTCATCGGCTCGGCCGTCTGCGACGCGCTGCTTGCTCGCGGCGACGAGGTCGTGGGCTTGACTCGCGACCCTGGGCTAGCGCGGCACGGAAATCCGACCGTCACCTGGCATGGCTGGGATCCCGCCATCGAGCGTCCGCCCCCGAGCGCACTCGCCGGCGTCGAGGGCGTCATCAACCTGATCGGCGAGCCGCTCGACCAGCGCTGGACCGAGGCCGCCAAGCAGCGCATCCGCGACAGCCGCGTGCGATCCACGAAGAACCTCGTGGATGCGATCAGCGCGGCCGAGCCGCGTCCGAGGACGCTGGTCAGTCAGTCTGGCGTCGGCTACTACGGGGATCGCGGCGAAGCGGTGGTGGACGAATCCAACGGACCGGGCGCCACGTTCGACGCCGAGGTCTGCGTGGCCTGGGAGGCAGCAGCGCACGAGGCCGAGAAGGTCGGAGTCCGGGTGGTCGTGATGCGCACCGGGCTGGTGCTGGATCCCGACCACGGCCTGCTGAAGCAACTCCTGCTCCCGTTCAAGCTCGGGGTCGGCGGTCCCCTCGCCGGTGGCGGGCAATACATGCCCTGGATCCACCTCGACGACGAGGTCGGCCTGCTGCTCTGGGCGCTGGACACGGACCAGGCGTCCGGCACCTACAACGCCGCGGCGCCAAACCCGGTGACGAACCGCGAGTTCTCGAAGGCGCTCGGGCGAGTGTTGAGGCGCCCCGCGGTGCTCCCCGTGCCGAAGCTCGCCCTCAAGGCCCGGTTCGGCGATGAGCTGGGCGAGATCGCAACCGGTGGACAGCGCACAATTCCCCGCCGCGCCCTGGACGCCGGCTTCGCATTTCGCCACCCCGACCTCGAGCCCGCCCTGAAGGACCTCCTCCCGCGCTGAGAGCCGCTCAGCGCACTCGTAACGCTAACTGGACGCGTGGCCGGCCATGGGTGAGCCGGTATCCCGAGAGCCGGCCGAGGGTCGTGTTGCCCACTTCGTCGATCGAGTAGGTACCCAGCACCGAGTCGCGATCCTGTGTGTCGAAGAAGGCGTCGACGACGGCATCGCGACTGTCGCCCTGATCGCCCGCGCGGCGGATCGAGTCGAGCACCACCCCCATCGCCTCGTAGCCGTAGGCGGCGTAGCGGCCCGGCTCGCGCGCGTAACGCTGCCTGAAGGCCCGCGCGAACCGTTCCCCCGCCGGCGGCAGCTGCGAGGGATCCTGGGCGGCGGAGGTGACCAGGATCCCGGGTGCGCTCCGGACACCGAGCAGGGCGTCCGACCCCATCACCGCGCCGGTGTAGCCGTGGATCAGCGTGGCCGGCAGGCGCTCGGGTCCGCCACCGTAGTAGCGGAGGTCATCGCGGCGACGCGTCAGCCTGGCGCTCGGCAGGCTTTGGCGAAAGGCCCGAACCATGGTCCGGCCGAACTCGGAGCCATCCGCGAGCGTGCCCACCCGCCGGGCGCCAAGCCGCCTCGTCCATCCAGCGGCCGCCTCGGCCTGCACCTCGTCGCTGGGAATCACGCGGCCGAAGGTACGGTCGCCGGTCGCCTGAACCTCCTCCGGGATCTGGTCCCCCGCTCCAAGGTAGGGCTGCACTAGGTCGACCGCGGCGCTGGCCGGCGAGACCTGGAGCATCCGCGCCGCGTTCGTGATCGGCAGCGAGGCGCGGGTGGCGCCGGAGTGGAAGTCGCCCAGGTAGGCAATCGCCGAGTAGTCCTGCGCCGCCTTCCGGGCATTCGCGGCGGCCACCGCCTGGCTCCAGCGAGCGGCGGCGCCCGAGCCGCCGGTGTCGTCGAGGTAGACAGCGCGCACCGCAAGCTCCCCGACCTTTCCGCCTGCGTCTGCCAAGGCGAGCTTTGCGGCGCGAACCACGTCGCGGCCCTCAACCGAATCGGGGCCGCGCAGCGGCATGCTGACGTAGATCGTCACGCGCTCGCCCCCCTCGATCCCGGAGCCGGTAGCTGCGCAACCTGCGGCCAGGCCGGCAACGACCAGCCCCAGCATTGCCAGGACGGTCCCGACCGCGCGAGCGGTCACCCGAGGAAGGGCTCGGCTACCTCGTAGTCCTCCGGGGGGACCGTGCGCAGCTTCTCCACCGCCTGATCAAGTGGCACCAGCTCGATCCGTGTGCCGCGGAGAGCCGGCATCGTCCCCCACCGGCCCTCGTGCGCGGCGTCGATCGCGGCGACGCCCAGTCGGGTGGCCAGCACCCGGTCGAACGCGGTCGGCGTCCCGCCGCGCTGAATGTGGCCCAGGACCACGGCGCGGGTCTCGAATCCTGTCCGCGCCTCGATCTCCCGTTCCAGCCGATGGCCAATGCCGCCCAGGCGGACGTGGCCGAACTCGTCCTTTTCGCCCTCGGCAACCTCCATCGTCCCCTCGGCAGGTATCGCACCTTCAGCAACCACGACGATCGAGAACAGGCGACCGCGGGCGTGACGGCGCTGGATCAACCGGCATACCTCCTCGATGTCGAACGGGCGCTCTGGGATCAGGATCACGTCGCCGCCGCCTGCCAGCCCGGAGTGGAGCGCGATCCAGCCTGCGTGTCGCCCCATCACCTCGACGACCATCACCCGATGGTGGGATTCAGCGGTCGTATGAAGGCGATCGATCGCCTCGGTCGCCACCTGGAGGGCGGTGTCGAAGCCGAAGGTCATGTCGGTGGCGGCCAGGTCGTTGTCGATCGTCTTCGGGACTCCGAGCACCGGCACCGCGTGTTCGCCGTTGAGACGCGCTGCGGCGCCGAGGGTGTCCTCGCCGCCGATCGCGATCAGCCCGTCCAGATGGAGGGCCTCTATCGTCTCGCGAACCCGTTCCGGCCCTTCCTCGCCCTTGAACGGGTTGGTGCGGGAGGTGCCGAGGATGGTTCCCCCGCGCGGCAGGATGCCGCGGGTGCTCTCGATGGTGAGCTCCTCGTGGAGGTTCTCGAGCGGCCCCCGCCAGCCGTCGCGAAAGCCGACGATCGCGTGCCCATACTGATCGATGCCCTTTCGCACGATGGCGCGAATCGCAGCGTTGAGGCCAGGACAGTCGCCGCCTCCCGTGAGGACGCCGACACGCATGGCTCAGGGCCGCAGGCGCTCGATCAGCGGCGCCGAGACACGGATCACGACGCCGAGGAAGAGGATCGCGAGGAAGATCAGGAAGCCGACCGCGCCGCCGAGCCCAAAGGCGTAAGCGACGACCATCGCGCTGAGCCCGACGACCGTGAACACGACCAGCTGCACGTGCCGCAATCTATCCGACGCGCTCGACGCTGATCAGGCTTGATCGTCGCCGCTGAGCGCCGCTCGTGTCTCGCGAAGAAAGTCGCCAACCGCCCGGGCGGCCTCGTCGCGGCCGGAGGCCTCGGAGACCGCCCTCACCAGCCGACTGCCGATGATCACCCCGTCGGCAATCCGTCCCACGGCCGCCGCCTGCTCCGGAGCCCCGATCCCGAACCCGACCGCGGCGGGCACGGATGCGTCGGCTTGCACGGCGGCCACGAGCTCGGCCAGGCCGGCCGGCAGCTGGTCGCGCTCGCCCGTGACCTTGGTATCGGAGACGACGTAGACGAACCCCTTCGCTCGCTCGCAGATGCGGCGGCGGCGCTCGCTCGGCGTGGTCGGGGCGACCAGGGGCACCAGCGAGATACCGGCGCCTCCCAGCTCGGCGCCGATCTCCCCGGCCTCCTCCACTGGCAGGTCCGGAACGATCACGCCGGCAGCGCCGGCGTCGGCGAGCAGCCCGGCGAACTCGGTGGTGCCGCGTGCCAGGACCATGTTCGCGTACACCATCGGTACCACCGGAAGCCGTTCGGCGAGCCGCTCGCAGATCGACAGGACTCGCTCCAGCGTGGCCCCCGCCGCCAGCGCCCGCGTGGCTGCCGCGTGGATCACGGGGCCGTCGGCGAGCGGGTCGGAGAAGGGAACCCCGAGCTCGATCAGATCCGCCCCCGCATCGGCGTAGGACCCGGCGACGGCCAGCGCGGTCTCTGTGTCGGGGAAGCCGCCCATCAGGTAGGGCATCAGCGCGGCCCTGCCCTGCTCGCGCGCCCCGGCGAACGCCTCCGCGATCCCGGACGCGCCGGTCACGGACGTCTCAGCCACCGAGGTCACCGAGCCGCGCGATGGCCTCGGCGAGGTCTTTGTCCCCTCGGCCGCTGAGACAGAGGAGGTCATAATCGTCGGCCGAATCCGAAGCGCCAGCGGAGGATTCGGCCGACCGAAGCAGCCAGGCGATGGCGTGCGCGGGCTCGAGCGCGGGCAGGATTCCCTCGATCCGGGCCAGCTCCCGGAAGGCGCGGAGCGCCTCCGCGTCGGTGACCGCCTCGTAGCGCGCCCGGCCCGTATCCCGAAGCTGCGCATGCTCCGGGCCGACCCCCGGGTAGTCCAGCCCGGCCGAGACGGAGTGGGCCTCGAGGATCTGCCCCTGCTCGTCGGCTAGTACCGACGACATCGCTCCGTGCAGGACCCCGGTTCTCCCGGCGACGAGCGAAGCGCCGTGGCGAGCGTCCAGCCCTTCGCCTCCCGCCTCGACTCCGATCAACACCACGTCACGGTCCTCCAGGAAGGCGTAGAACATCCCGATCGCGTTGGAGCCTCCCCCGACGCAGGCGATCACCCTGGCTGGAAGTCCCCCTTCGGCCGCCAACGCCTGCCGGCGAGCCTCGTCGCCGATCACCCGCTGAAGATCGCGCACCAGCGCCGGGTACGGCGCCGGCCCGACCGCGGAGCCGATGATGTAATGGGTGGTGCGCACGTTGGCGACCCAGTCCCGGATCGCCGCGCTGACGGCCTCCTTCAAGGTCCGCGCGCCCGCCTCGACCGGGATGACTTCGGCCCCCAGGAGCTGCATGCGCTCGACGTTGGGCGCTTGGCGGCGGATGTCCTCCGTGCCCATGTACACGACGCACTCCAGGTCGAGCAGCGCGCAGGCCGTTGCCGCCGCGACGCCGTGCTGCCCGGCGCCGGTCTCGGCGATCACGCGGGCCTTCCCCATCTGGCGCGCCAGCAGCGCCTGGCCGACCGCGTTGTTGATCTTGTGAGCGCCGGTGTGGGCGAGGTCCTCCCGCTTCAAATAGACGCGGCGCCCGATCCGCTCCGAGAGACGGTCGGCGCGGTACAGCGGCGTCGGCCGGCCGACGTAGTCGCGAAGCAGCGCATCGAGCTCCCCCCGGAACCCGGAGTCCTCACGGGCGGCCGCCCAGGCGGCGGACAGGTCGTCCAGGGCCGGGATCAGGACCTCGGGGACATAGCGGCCCCCGTAGACCCCGAAGCGCTCTTCGACCATGGCCGTGCTCACGCCACCGCCCGCGGGTCGAACGATCCCCTCTGCGCGCTGTCCACGAACCGTGCCATCAGCGCGTGATCCTTGACGCCGGGCTCGACCTCCACCCCGCTCGCCACGTCGACGGCGAAGGGCCGGGCCGCCGCCATTCCCTCGCCGACGTTCTCGGGGGTCAAACCGCCGGCCAGGATCAGGGGGATCTCGGACCGGCGCCCGGCGAGCAGCTCCCAGTCGAAGCTCTCGCCGGTCCCCCCGGGCGTCCCCGGCCGGTGCGCGTCCAGCAGGTGGAAGTCGGTGCGGTACGCCTCGGCGGCAGGAATATCCGCGCCGCTTCGCACCCGTAGCGCCTTGATCACCTTGCAACCCGTCCGCCGCGCGGCCTCCTGGCAGAACGCGGGGCCCTCGTCACCGTGAAGCTGGACCATGGTCAGCGACTCGTCCTCGGCCGTGGCCGCCAGCTCGTCCAGGCTCGGGTTGACGAACACGCCGACGATCTCGAGCTGGCGCTTGAGCGCGGCGCTGATCTCAGCCGCCACCTCCGGCTCGCAGAAGCGCGGGCTCTCGGGATGGTGGTTGAGCCCGATCGCCCAGGCGCCGAGGCGCGCTGCCTCGCGCCCGTCGTCGAGATTCGTGATGCCGCAGAACTTGACCCGCATGCGAGAACAAAGATACGTGGCGCCCGCCGGGGCTAGGGACGAAGTCCCGGTGCACGTGGTCGAGCCTGCCGGGTCAGGCTGGTGCCCACGCCCGCCGACACCGGACGCGAAGCGGAGGATGCCGGCGGAGTTATTCCCTAGCCGCTGGCGTTCGCGGGACGGTTGCCCAGGGTCACCGTGACCGTGCGCTGCTGGTCGCCGTGGGACAGGCTGAGCTGCACATCGTCGCCGGGTTGCTTCTGGTTGACCACGTTGATGACGTCGTCCATGCCGGTCACGGACTTGCCGTCGATCGCCGTGATCACATCGCCGCCGGCGCGGATCTGCTGGCCGTTGATCGAGACGGTGGCGTTTCCACCCTTGACCCCGGCCTTGTCGGCGGGGCCGTCGGGAACCACCGTTTGGACCAGCGCCCCCTGCTTCACCGGCAGGTTGAGCACGTCGGCGATGTCCGGGGTGAGATCGGTCCCGCTGAGCCCGAGGAAGGCGTGCTCCACCTGCCCGCCACTGAGCAGCTGGTCGACCACCTGCCGGGCCGTGTTGATCGGCACCGCGAACCCGATTCCGACGTTTCCCCCTCCGCCTGCAGACTCGATCTGCGAGTTGATCCCGATCACGCGTCCGTCGGCATCGAGGAGCGGCCCGCCGGAGTTGCCGGGGTTGATGGCGGCGTCGGTCTGGATGACGTTGTTGATCGTGAACCCGTTCGGGGCCTTGATCTCACGCTGGAGAGCCGACACGATCCCGGTGGTCACCGTGCGATCGAGCCCGAAGGGGTTTCCGATGGCAACCACCGAGTCGCCTACCTGAAGCTGGGAGGAGTCCCCGAACGAAACCGGGTGGAGCTCGTCGGACGGCGCGTCGACCTGGAGCAACGCGACGTCGGTGGAGGGATCCTTCCCCACCACCTTGGCACTCACCGGCTCGGAATTGTCGGTGTTGCCGAGCGTCACCTGGATCTGGTCGGCGCCGTCGACGACATGCGCGTTGGTGAGCACGTGGCCCTCGTGGTCGATCACGAAGCCGGATCCCGTCGCGATTCCTCCACCGCCACCTCCGAACGGGTTGAGCGGCGACGCTGGACGCGGGGCCGACTGGGCGCGGATGAACGCGACCCCGGGCGAGTCCTGCTGATAGATCTGGTTCACCGTCAGGCCCTTGCCGCTGACCTCGCGCGTCGTCGGCTGGGGGAGCGGCGTCGCCGCGAGCGCCGAGCTCTGATCGTCGTTCGACGACTTCACCCACCCGGCGCCGATCGCGATCAAACCGACGATGGCCACGACGAGCCCGCCCGCCACGGCGGCGCCAAACGAGGTGGCGACGAAGCGTCGGAGGGCGGTGGTCACTGTCCTCACCTTGCTCATGCGCCGAGCTTCGGCGATCGCGCTTAAGGTGGGCTAACGGGAATCTTTAAAGACCGTAAGAATCGCGGTCGAGGGCCCGAGTCACTCCTCGGAGGCGCGCTCCAGGTAGTGCTCGCGGGTGGCTTCCTCGTCGCGGGTGAGCTCCCGAACGCGCTCCTCGGCGTCCTCGGCGCGCATCAGCGTCTCCCCCACCAACACGGCATCGACGCCGATCCGCTCGAGCTCGTCGAGCTGCTCGCGTCCCGCGTAGCCGGATTCCGAGACGACAGTCTTTCCCGCCGGGACATCCGTGAGCAGCTCCACGGTCGTCTCGACGTCGACGCTGAAGTCGGTGAGGTCGCGGTTGTTGATCGCGATCACGTCTGCGTCGATCATCAGCGCCCGCTCGAGATCGCGCTGCTCGTGGACCTCGATCAGGCAGTCCAGGTCGACGGCCCTCGCCTCCGCATAAAGAGCCGCCAGCTCCTCGTCGTCGAGCGCCGCGACGATCAGGAGCACCGCGTCGGCGCCGTTGGCCGCCGCCTCGTAGAGCTGGTACGGATCGACGACGAAGTCCTTGCGCAGGATCGGGAGATCGCAGGCTTCCCGGGCCGCGCGCAGATCGTGCAACGAGCCTCCGAAGTGGCGCTCCTCCGTGAGGATGGAGAGGGCCGCGGCACCGCCCCGCTCGTACGCTCTGACGGTCTCGGCCACGGCGGCGTCGGGTCGAATCTCGCCGCCACTCGGCGAGCGCCGCTTGAACTCGGCGATCAGCGAGAGGCCGGGACGCACCAGCGCCTCGCTGAAGGGCCGGGCGCCGTCGCGGGTGACCAGCCTCGTGCGCAGAGTCTCCTGCGGCACCTGCTCGCTGCGGCGGCCGGCGTCCTCTCGCGCGCCCGCGACCAACTCCTCGAGCCAGCTCATCGTCCTGAAGACTAGTGGGGTGTCTCATGGCGTTGTTCCTGAAGCCGCGAGACCCAGGCGTCGCCAGGCAAGGACGCAGGGAGCCCCAACAGCCGGGCGCTATTGAGGCGACCGAGGACGCCGCATGGCGGCGATCTGGGGCCGCGGCTTCGGGGGCAACGTCGTGAGAGGCCCCACTTAGGCCAACTCGCCGGTCAGATCGATGAGCCTGCGAAGCACCTCGCGGGCCGCGCCTGAGTCGATCGCTTCCCGGGCGCGGTCCATCCCCTCCGCCAAGTCGGCCGCGGCGCCGCCGACCATGATCGCCGCGCCAGCATTGAGCATCACGACGTTACGCGCCGGCCCATCCTCGCCGTCCAGCACACGCGTGACGGTGGCCGCGTTCTCCTCGGGGGTGCCGCCGGCGATCCGCTCGATCTCGGCGGGCTCGACGCCGACGTCCTGTGGCCGCACGAACCACTCCTCGGTGCCGCCCTCCTTCACCTCGATCACCCGGGTCTCGACGCTGACGCTGATCTCGTCCATGTCGTCGGCGGCGCAGACGACCAGCGCTCGCTCGCAGCCCAGACCGACAAGGGCCTCGGCGATCGTCTCCTGGTAGCGGCGGTCCGAGACACCCAGCAGCTGCCTGGTCGCCCCTGCCGGATTCGTGAGCGGACCGAGGAAGTTGAAGATGGTTCGGACCGCCAACTCCTTGCGCACCGGAACGACGTGCTTCATCGCGGCGTGGTGCCTGGGCGCGAACATGAATCCGAAACCCACCTCGTCGATGCAGCGGGCGACCTGCTCCGGGCCGAGGTCGATCCGCACGCCCAGCGCCTCGAGCAGGTCCGCGGAGCCGCAGCGGCTGGTGCTGGAGCGATTGCCGTGCTTGGCAACCGCGCATCCTGCTCCCGCTGCGACCAGCGCGGCGGCGGTCGAGACGTTGAAGGTGGAGGGGCCGCCTCCGGTACCGGCCGTATCGACGAGGTCGTGGCGGGCGACGGCGACTTCGGCGGCCAGGCGCCGCATGGTCCGCGCCAGCCCGACCAGCTCGGCGACCGTCTCGCCCTTGGCACGCAGCGCGACCAGGAAGGCAGCGGTCTGGACGTCCGCGACCCTGCCCTCCATGATCTCGTCGAGCACCGCCGACGCGTGGTCGGCGGTCAGGTGCGTGCCGGAGCAGACGGCGTCGATGGCGCGGGTGAGGACGTCGTTTGGCATCGAGCGTGGCTTCCTGGAGGGCTAGGAAAGGAAGTTTCGGAGGATGTCCATTCCGCGGGGCGTGAGCACGGACTCAGGGTGGAACTGCACGCCCTCCACGGGCAGCTCACGATGGCGCACGCCCATCACCACGTCCTCCAGCGTGGCGGTGAGCTCGAGCTCGTCGGGAAGCTCGGGGTCGGCGACCAGCGAGTGATAGCGCCCGGCGCGAAGCGGGCTTTCCAACCCACGTAGAACGCCCCGGCCGTCGTGCTCGATCTCGGCGTCCTTGCCGTGGATCGGCTCGCCGCGGATCGTTCGCCCGCCGAACGCCTCGACCATGGACTGGTGGCCCAGGCAGACGCCCAGGGTGGGAACCCCGGCCTTGGGAAAGGCCTCCGCCGCCTCGATCGAGACGCCGGCGTCCGCCGGGGTGCAGGGCCCGGGCGAGATCACCAGCCGGTCGGGGCTCCGACCGAGGAGTTCCTCGACTGTTGCCTTGTCGTTTCGCACTACGTCCACCTCAGTCCCGAGCTCGCCGAGGTACTGCACCAGGTTGTAGGTGAAGCTGTCGTAGTTGTCGATCACGAGGGTCTTCATGGCCAGTCCGACTGGTTCACGGCCAGTTCTACAGCACGGAAGATCGCCTTCGCCTTCGTCACCGACTCGTCGTACTCGTAGTCCGGCTTCGCGTCCGCCACGGTGCCGCCACCGGCCTGCACGTGAACGAGCCCGTCCTTCACCACCACGGTGCGGATGTGGATCGCGGTGTCGAGGTCGCCTGTGAAGCCCACGTATCCGACGGCGCCGCCGTAGGAGCCGCGTTTGTGGGGCTCGAGCTCGTCGATGATCTGCATCGCCCTGACCTTGGGCGCCCCGGAGAGCGTCCCCGCCGGCAGCACCGCCCGCAGGGCCTCCATCGCGGTGACCTCGGGGCGAAGCTGGCCTGAGACCTGGCTGACGATGTGGAGCACGTGCGAGTAGGCCTCGACCGCCATCAGCTCGTCCACCTGCACCGACCCGTACTCGCAGACGCGGCCCAGGTCGTTGCGCCCCAGGTCGACCAGCATCACGTGCTCCGCGCGCTCCTTGGGGTCGCGCAAGAGCTCCTCTGCTCGCTGGCGGTCCTCCTCCTCGCTCCCACCGCGCGGGTAGGTGCCAGCGATGGGCCGCGTCTCGATGTGGCGGCCGGTGATCTTGACCAGGGGCTCGGGCGAGGCGCCGGCCAGCTGGAAGTCGCCGAAGTCGAGAAAGTACATGTACGGCGACGGGTTGATCGCGCGCAGGCCGCGGTAGATCGAGAAGGGCTCCACCGGCGCGGGGGCCGAGAAGCGCTGCGACGGGACGACCTGAAAGGCGTCGCCGGCGTGGATGTACTCGATGATCCGGCGCACGTTGTCCTCGAACTGCTCGCGGCTCATGTTCGAGGTGAACTCCGGCACGGGAGTGCCCGCAGGGGCGTCCCGGGGAGCCATCCTTGGCGCCCGCGGTACGGGCCCGCGGAGGCGCTCCCGCAGGTCCGAAAGGACGTCGGCTGCCCTGGCGTAGGCCATGTCCACGTCCGTTCCCTCGTCGAGGAACGCGTAGGCCAGCAGGGTCAGCTCGTGCCGCATGTGATCGAACACGACCAGCACGTCGCTGACCATCAGCGCCATGTCCGGGAGCCCGATCGGGTCGGGGTTCGGCTCGCCGAGCGGCTCCACGGTGCGAACCAGGTCGTAGCCGAAGAATCCGACGGCGCCCCCCGCGAACGGGGGCAGGTCGTTCACCGGCGCCAGCCGGTAACGGCCGAGGTGCTCGCTGACCGCGGCGTAGGGATCGGGGGCATCGTGTCGGGCGGCCGGCTCGGTGCCGGCGGTCGCGTCGCCCGGCCACTCGCTCAGCACGCCGTCCTGCCAGCGCAGCACCGATCTGGGCCGGAAGCCGAGAAACGAGTAGCGGCCCAGGCGACCCTGCTCTGCGGACTCGAACAGGAAGCAGGGGCCGTCCGTTCGCAGCTTGAGGAAGGCCGAGACCGGGGTCTCGCAGTCGTCGACGAACGAGAGGCGAACCGGGATGGCGTTTCCCTCGCGTGCCAGCTCGCGCGCCCGCTCCAAGCTCGGGTCGAGATCGAGCGAGGGCTCGGCGCTGATGGCCATCGGGCCGGCGTCGCGCTCCGGGGCGCTCAACGGCGTCGGCCGTTCAGGATCTCGAGCGCCGACGCGATCGGGATCCCGCGTGAGGCCAGGAGCACGTTCAGGTGGTAGAGAACGTCAGCGGCCTCCTCGGTCACCCGCTCATCGGACTCCGAGCCGGCGGCGCGGGACACCTCGTCCGCCTCCTCGCGCACCTTGTCCACGAGCCGTGACGGGTCGTCGAGGAGCTCAACGGTGTACGAGCCGTCGGGACGGCGCTCGCGGCGGTCGAGCAGGGTCCTCTCGAGGACGGACAGGGCCTCATACGCGGCGGGGGTGGGCTCCCCGGCGGCGGGTGGGGCGTCCTCGGCCGGGTCCGCGCTTCCCTCGAGGTCGCGGTAGAAGCACGAGCGCTGACCCGTGTGGCAGGCGGGGCCCGCCGGATCGACCAGGGCAACGAGAGCATCGCCGTCGCAGTCGTAGCGGATCTGCCGCACGCGCTGGACGTTGCCCGAGGTCTGGCCCTTGTGCCAGATCTCCTTGCGGGAGCGGCTGTAGAAGTGGACCTCTCCCGTGGCGCGGGTGCGCTCCAGCGCCTCGTCGTTCATGTAGGCGAGCGTCAGCACCTCGCCCGTGCGCCAATCCTGCGTTACGCAGGGCACCAAGCCCTGCTCGTCGAAGCGGACCGCCCCAAGCGGCGATGACTGCGTCATTTGGAGCAGTTTACGAGCGGGACGGCGGGGCAACCCGAGCGCCGAGGTCGTGCCCGAACATGGCGTGACGCCCGCCGCCACCCTGCTTCGCCGCGTACATGGCGAGGTCCGCATCGCCCATCAGCTCGTCGATGTCGACATCGGGATTGCTCGTGAGGGCGATTCCGGTGCTCGTCCTCAACGAAATCTCGTTGCCATCGACCACGAACGGCACCGCGAACGCCTCGGCGATCCGCGAGGCGATCCTCTCCGCCGCCTCGGCGTCCACTCCCTCACAGAGCAACGCGAACTCGTCACCGCCGAACCTGGACACGGTGTCGCTGGGTCGCAGGACCGAGCGCAGCCTGTCGGCCACCTCCATCAGGGTTCGATCGCCCGCGTCGTGCCCAAAGCTGTCGTTGACGGCCTTGAAGTGGTCCAAGTCGCAGAACATGAGCGCCAGGGTGCCCCCTCGCCCGAGGCGCGCCTTGGCGAGCTGCATCCGGTCGGTGAACAAGGTGCGGTTCGGCAGGCCCGTCAGCGGGTCGTGCATGGCTTGATGGGCGAGCCTCTCCTCGGTCCTCTTACGCTCGGTGACGTCCTGCATGTGGGAGATCAGGTACAGGGTGTCGCCGAGCTCGTCGCGAACGGGAGAGAGGCTCAGCGATACCCAGACGAGGCGCTCGTCCGCGCGGAGATAGCGCTTCTCGGTCACGTACCGTCGCCGTTCGCCGGCGACGAGTTGCTCGAGGGCCGCGACCTCGGCGTCCACATCGTCCGGGTGGGTGATGTCCGCGAAGGACATCCCGGTGAGCTCCTCCTTCGGATACGCGGTGAGGTCGGCGAGCGCCTGATTGACCTGGAGCCATTTCCCCTCTGTGCTCACGATCGCCATTCCGGCTGCGCTGTCGTCGAAGGAGCGCCGGAAACGCTCCTCTGCCTCGCGGAGCGCCCGCTCGCTCTTGCGGCGCTCGGAGATGTCATGCAGGAAGGCGTTGAGCCTGTAGCCGCCATCGGTCGGCAGCGCGGAAACGGTGATCTCCACCGGGAATTGCCGGCCGTCCCGGCGCATGGCCGGCATCTCGAAGCGCCGGCCGAGAACCGTGTGGTCACCGGAGCGCAGGAGCTCTTCGAAGCCCTCGCGGTACACGCCCCGGAAACGCGGCGGGATCACGGTGTCGGCGAGGTCGCACCCGATCACCTCGCCGCGAGACCAGCCGAAGTCGCGCTCGGCTTGCTCGTTCCAGTCGACGATCCGGCCATCTGGCCCGGCCGCGATGAAAGATTCGTGAGCGGTCTCGAGAATCGATCGATACTCGATGAACCGAGCGCGAACCTCGAGCATCAGTCGGTGGACGGCAAAGCCCACGCCGCCTGCGATCAGCAGCCAGAGGAGAGCGCGGATGAGCTCGTCCCGAGGTGGGTAGTCCGGCGCGCCGACGATCAGAGCGGGCGCGGCCAGGGTCACCCACACCCCCGCCACGGAGAAGAGCAGCTGGGGCCGGGTGCCGTACAGCGCGAACCAGAACACGGGCAGGATCACCAGCGGGGCGAAGATCGACGTGTCGGCCCCCGCTGCGTCTCGAAGCAGGGCGACGATCGCGAAGTAGAGCAGCGGCGGAGCCGCCTGCACCCAGGCCGGGAGCCGCCACCACGGCACCAGGTAGACGGACGCAATCAGGGCAGGCAGGAGCAGCGCGGCCGCAACCAGCTCGCCTGTTCGCGAGCGGGTGCCGACAACGAGCACTGCCACGAACGCCGCCACGGCAACGAGCGCGAACGGCGCCAAGCGCCTACTGTTGCCTGAATCCACCCGTGACTCCTCTGACCGGTTTGACTTCATCATCTGTATCGGCTGGATTCCGTCTTCGACTGATACCAGGTTCCCGGTATTTGCGAGCGCGGCGGCTCGGACCGATCACTCGATGCCGATCCGGTCGAGCAGGGCGTCGTCGCGGCGCCAATGCTCGCGAACCCTGACCTGAAGATCGAGGAACACCTGGGCTCCGAGCTCTCGCTCGAGCTCCTTGCGCGCCGCGGTGCCGATCTCGCGCACCATCCGCCCTCCTTTCCCGACCAGGATCCCCTTCTGGGATTGGGTCTCGACCCAGAGCTCGGCGTGCACCTCGACCAGAGTCCCCTGCGCGCGCTCGCGCCGCTGGAGCTCGCCGACCTCCACCTCGACCGCGTGCGGGATCTCCTCGCGAGTGCGGCGCAGCACCTGCTCCCGCACCAGCTCGGCGAGATGGACCTCGCTCCGCAGGTCTGACCGGTCCTCTGGCGGATAGAGGAACGGCCCCTCCGGGAGCAGCGAGGCGAGCTGGGCGGTCAGCGGTTCCAGTCCCGCTCCCGTCCGCGCGCTGATGGGAAACAGCTCGTCCACAGCCTCGAGCTCGGCGGCCGCGGCCAGCGCGGCAGCGGTCTGCGGGCTGCGGAGGCGATCGCACTTGTTGACGGCGCAGACGATCGGCGTGCCCTGCTTCGCGCCCAAGAGCGCCCTGGCGATGAACCTGTCGCCGGGACCGACTCCCTGATGCCCGTCGACGACGAGCAGCGCGGCGTCGGCGTCGCGCAGCTCGCGCTCCACCCGGCGCTGCATTCGCTTGGTGAGCGAATCGCGTGGCCGCTGCACGCCGGGCAGGTCCACGAGGACCATCTGCCAACCCGCGGACTCATCCGTGGCGATTCCGCGAATTGCTCGACGGGTGGTTTGGGGACGGTCGGAGACGATCGCCACCTTGGCGCCCACGATCGCGTTGACCAGCGTCGACTTGCCGACATTGGGGCGCCCGGCGAGGCCGACGAAGCCGGAGCGAGTCACGGTCGCCCGAGCGCCTGCATCAGCTCGGCCTCGAGAGCCAGCATCTCCCCAGCATCGGCCTCGTGGTCGTAGCCGCACAGATGGAGAACGCCGTGGACGGTCGCCCGATTGAGGTCGCCGGCGTGTTCCGGGCAGATGACGACATCGCCGAGCTCCCTTGGGCCAGCCACGCGTTCGGCCCCGTCGATCGGAAACGAGAGCACGTCGGTGGGCTCGTCGCGCCCCCGATGCTCCCGGTTCAGCTCGTGGATCCGTTCTGACGGCACCAGCTCCACCGAGAGGTGCCCCTCGGCGATTCCCGCGGCCCGCAGGGCCGCGCTGGCGGCGGGCCGGAGCTTCCCGGGGACGTCCGCAAGATCCAGGGGGGCCGGGATCAAGTCCTCTCGCGGCTGTCCCGCTCGTACTCGCCGTAGGCGGCGACGATGCTCTGCACGAGCTGGTGGCGGACCACGTCCTCGCCACCGAAGCGCACGAAGGAGATGTCGTCGACCTTCGCGAGGATCTCCCCGATCACCACCAGGCCGGAGCGCTGGTCCTGTGGCAGGTCGATCTGGGTGATGTCGCCGGTGACCACCATCTTGGAGCCGAAGCCCAGCCGGGTCAGGAACATCTTCATCTGCTCGGGGCTCGTGTTCTGAGCCTCGTCCAGGATCACGAACGAGTCGTTGAGGGTCCGGCCCCGCATGAACGCGAGCGGTGCCACCTCGATGATCCCGCGGTCGAAGTAGGTGCTGACCCGCTCCGGGTCGAGCATGTCGTACAGGGCATCGAACAGCGGTCGCAGGTACGGGTCCACCTTGGCCTGGATGTCTCCCGGCAGGAACCCGAGGCGCTCTCCAGCCTCGACCGCAGGACGGGTGAGAATGATCCGGTTCACCTCCCGGGCGTCGAGTGCGGCGACCGCCATCGCGACCGCGAGAAAGGTCTTCCCGGTTCCGGCGGGGCCGATCCCGAAGGTCACGGTGTGGTCACGGATCGAGTCCACGTAGCGCTTCTGGTTGACCGTCTTCGGTGCCACCCTCATGCTCCGGTGGCGCCAGATCACGTCCTCGAGGATCTCCGCCGGTCGCTGGCTGGCATCCATCGCGCCTGCGACCGTGTCGATCGTCGCCGGCGCCACGTCGTGCCCACGTTCGATCAGGCCCACCAGCTCCTCGACGACCGCGGCGGCGTCCCGGACCTCCCCTTCCTCGCCGTCCAGGGTCAGCACGTTGCCGCGCAGATGCAGGTCGCAACCGATCCTGCCCTCGAGCTCCCTGAGCACAGCGTCCTCGGATCCCGCGAGCTCGGCGGCGACGGTGTTGTCGAGCGTGAGCTGCTTGCGCGCCAAGCCCTTGCCTAGCCGCTCCCGAGGCGCTCCCGGACCGCCCCGCTGACCCGCTTGCCGTCGGCTCGCCCCTGGACGCGCGGCATCACCAGGGACATGACCTTGCCCATCTCGCGTGCCTCGGACACACCGGCCTCCTCGATCGCCGCGTTCACCAGCTCACCGAGCTCCTCGTCGGAGAGCTGCTCCGGCAGGTACCCCTCGATCAGCTCCGATTCGGCTTCCTCCGCGGCGGCTCGATCCTCGCTCCCGCCCTTGCGGAACGCCTCCGCTGCCTCGAGGCGCTTCTTGCGCTCCCGCTGCAGCACCCCGACCTCGTCGTCGCCTCCGAGCTTCGCCTCCTGCTGGAGGGCGTTGGTGAGCAGGCGCAGCGCGGCCACCCGATCACGGTCGCCGGCCTTCATCGCCGCCCGAGTGTCGACTTGGACTCGCTCGAGGATGTCCACACTCAAAGCGTAGTGGGCGCGGGGAGGCTCGCTTGGGCGCGACCGCGTCAGTCGCCCAGCTCGACGTGCTCGATCTGACCCAGCGGCATCTGGAGGAACCGGGTGCCGAGCTCGCGAAAGCCTTCCACGTCGCCGGTGCAGAGGAACCGGTATTCGCCCTCGCCCTCGCTCTCCGCCTCCAGGGCCCGGGCCTCGAGCGCTCGCTGGGCGGCCGCGGCCACGGCGTGGCCGGCGGTGACCAGGCGCACGTCGCGACCGAGCATCCGCTGCAGCATCGGGGCGACCAGGGGGTAATGAGTGCAGCCCAGGATCAGCGTGTCGACATCGGCGCGCTTGAGCGGTGCGCAGTAGGCGCGCACCGTGTCCATGACTCGTTGGTCGAACGGGAACCCGTTCTGGATGATCGGGGCGAGGTCTGGCGCGGCCACCTCTGTCACCTCCAGCTCACGCCCCTGCGCATCGAGGGCGCGACGGTACGCGCCCCCCTGCACGGTGGTGGGCGTGGCGAGCACTCCGATCCGGCCGCTGTCGCTGATCGCCGCCGCGATCTCGGCCTCAGGGTCGACCACGGTCAGGACCTCCACCCCCCGCTTCTCGGCGACCTGCCGCACCACATCCCGCCCCGCCGAGGTCGCCGAGTTGCAGGCCACCACCAGCAGCTTCGAGCCCCGGTCAAGCAGGAAGCGGGCCGAGGTCGCGATCCGCGGCCGGAGCCAATCCAGAGGTTTGGTGCCGTAGGGGAATCCAGCGGTGTCGCCCAGATACACGTAGCTCTCGTGTGGTAACGAGACGAGCAGCTCGTGAAGGACGGTGAGCCCGCCGATCCCCGAGTCGAAGACGGCGATCGGCAGTGACGCGCGCGGCTCGCTCATACCCGGATTGTGCCGTCGTGAGCGGTTGTCAGGGCGTCGGCTCGGTTGCGAACGAGATCGCGACCCATTCCCCATCGTCGCGGCTCAGCCGCTCGGTCAGGCCGTGCACGGCGAACGACTCGCGAACGTCGTCGGCCTCCGCCGCCAAGAGCCCGGAGCAGACGAGATGCTTCGGCGGGCGTTCCAGGTGACGGGCGACCTCGCGCAGGAGCGGCGCCGTCAGGTTGGCGACAACCGTCGGCGCCTGGGGCGGCGGCTCGAGCCGCAGGTTCGCGCGACGAAGCTCGAGCTCGACGCCGTTCGCGCGAGCGTTGGCGCCTGCCGATTCGAGCGCTGCCGGCTCGTGGTCGCAGGCGATGACCGGCGTGAAACCCAGCTTCGCGCCGGCGATCGCGAGCACCCCGGAGCCGGTGCCCCAGTCGGCGAGGGGGCCGTCGGCGAGTCCCGCATCGGCGAGCTCCAGGAGCAGCTCGAGGCACATCCTGGTGGTCGGGTGGGCGCCGGTGCCGAACGCCTGGCCGGGATCGACGACGATGTCGATGGTGTCCGCGCGGGCTTCGGCCCACGAGGGCCTTACCCACAGGCGTCCGCCCACCGCGAGGGGCTGGTGGAAGTCCTGCCAGCGATCCGCCCAGTCGTCGGGTATCTCGGCCGAGCTGACGGCGACCAGCCCTTCCCCCGCGATCGCCTCGAGATCCGGCAGCGCCGGCAACTCGCCGGCGGGACCGTAGATCGCATACTCGACGTAGTCCCGGCCCCGCTCCTCCTCGACCCCACCCGGGGCCAGCTCGACGAGGTCGGCGAGCACCTGCTCGGCGAGCTTCGGATGGCAGCGAATGGCGAGGCGGATCACCTGCCGCGCCTGGCTCGGGCACGGCGCCGCGTGCCCCGCCTTCCATCCCGACGCGAGTTTGCCGAGGGAAGCGACTCGTCCAGCCGCTCGGCCAGCTGCCGCTGCTCCTTACTCAAGTCGGCGGGCACGTAGACGTCGAGCACGACGTGCTGATCGCCGCGCGCCGCGCCGCGCAGCGAGGGCAGGCCCAAGCCTCGAATCACGATGTGCTCGCCGGGCTGGGCCCCAGCCGGGACCTCGACCTCGCGCTCGCCGTCGAGAGTCGGGACGGTCACCGTGCCACCGAGCATCGCCCGAGTGGCCGGGAGCTCGACGACGGTGACGAGCTCCTGGCCGTGTCGCTCGAAACGCTCGTCCTCCGTGACCAACACCTGCACATAGAGGTCTCCCGGCCTCCCAGGGACCTCTCCGGCATGCCCGGCGCCCGAGATCCGGATCCGCTGCCCGGACTCGATCCCCGGTGGAACATCGACCTCCCAGGTGCGGGCGCGGACGGTTCGTCCCTGCCCGCCACACTCCTTGCAGGGCGTCTCCGGCAGCCGGCCCTGGCCGCCGCAGGCGGGACAGGCGCCGGCCCGCACCACCTGGCCGAACGCGACCCTCGTGACCTCGCGCACCTCGCCGCTGCCGCCGCACGTCTCGCAGGTCCGAATCGGGGTTCCCGGCTCGGCACCGTTGCCCCGGCACCGCTCGCAGGTCGAGGCCGCCTCGACCGAGACCTCCCGGGCGGCTCCGGTGAGAACCTCGGCGAGGCTCACTTCCACCTGCGCCGCAAGGTCGCCGCCGCTCGCCGGCCCGGGCCTGGCGAACCCGAACAGCTCGCTGAACAGCGGGTCGCCGCGGCCAAAGAAGGCAGAGAGCACGTCCTCGAAGCTCCCGAAGGCGTCCGTTCGCGGTGCCCAGCCGCCGGAGCGCAGGCCGTCGTGGCCGAAGGCGTCATATGTGCCGCGGCGGTCGGGGTCGGAGAGGACCTCGTAGGCCTCGGCCGCCTCCTTGAACTTCTCCTCCGCCTCCGGATCGTGTTTGTTGACGTCCGGGTGCAGCTCGCGCGCCAGCTTGCGAAACGCCTTCTTGATCTCGCCCTCGCCGGCGCCCCGGTCCACGCCGAGGACCTCGTAGTAGTCGCGCTTCACCCCTCGTAGACCGTCTCGAAGAATCGAGATAGCTGGCCGGCCGCGTCACGAACCGAGACGATCGCCGTCGCGTAGTCCATGCGCAGCGGCCCCACCACGCCGACCGCGCCCAGGTTCCGGTAGCCGAGCCCGTAGTTGGCGCCCACAACGCTCACCGAGCGCAGCTCCGGAGCGGGATTCTCATCGCCGATCCACAGGAACACGGAGCGCTCCTCGAGCGCCGAACGCAACATGCCGAGCAGTCCCGCCCGGCGTTCCAGCGCACGCATCAGGGCGTCCACGTGTGGCAGGTCATTGGCATGGTCCTCGGAGAGCAACCGCGCCGCGCCGTCCACATAGAGGTCCGCCTCGGCACGTTCCTCAAGGCCGGTGAATGCCGCTGCGATCTCGTCGACGAACGCTGCCTCGGCCTCGTTCAGCTCCGGATCGGCGAGGCGGTCGGCGATCATTCTCGCGCCGAGGCCCAGCCCCGCCAGCCGCTCGTTCAGGTAGCTCGACGCCCATTCGACCAGCCCGAGGTCAACAGGCGTCTCGAAGGTGAAGACGCGCTTCGTCACCGCCCCGTTGGAGGCGATCGCGACGACCATCACCACGCGCGGCTGGAGCAGAAGCACCTCGACGCGATGGATGCGGGCAGTGCCCGCGGGAGGGGCGGTCGCGACGGCAAGCAGGTCCGTGATCCGCGAGAGCTCGGCGGTCGTCTCCCGCATCGCCTCGTCGACCTGGCGGCGCATCTGCGTGAGATCGAGACTAGGTGAGGGCGACGCCTGCAGCCGGCGTCCCGAGGCAAGGAGCGAGTCCGCATGGAAGCGATACCCCGCATCCGTGGGCAGGCGTCCCGCCGACGTGTGCGGGTGGGTCAGATAGCCGGCCCGCTCGAGCTCTCCGAGCTCAGCGCGCACCGTGGAGGGGCCCCAGTCGATTTCCGGGCGCCCGGCGATCGACTTCGATCCGACCGGCTTCCCGGACTCGAGATAGGCGTCGACGACCAGGTTGAGGATCAGCTGCTGGCGTGCGGAGAGCATGGTCAGGTCGATTTTAGGCCCGCGATCCGGTGGGCCCGGCACCTCGCGTGCCGGTTCTAGCTCAGCTCCAGCTCGGCCTCGGCGTTGCGGATGATCCGGTTGTCTCCCTGGGCCGCCACCGTGTCGGTGACGATCCGCCCGTCATCGCTCTCCTTCACCGTCGAGGTGACGACGATCTCCTGCTCCGGGAGCCCCATGCCTCGGAACTGGACGGAGAGCCGCTTCAGGGCGCGGGGGTCGCCTCCAGCGGCCTCGGTGTGGGCGCGGGCCACCTGCGCCATCGAGTACAGGCCGTGAAGGATCACCCCGGGCAGCCCGACCGATTTGGCGAACTCGGGATCCGTGTGAATCGGATTCGGGTCGCCGGATGCCTCGGCGTAGCGCTTGGTCAGGCCGGCGTCGGGGGTGACCCTGAGCTCCGGCAAAGAATCACCTTGGTTGAAATCACTCATCGACGCCTCCGATCAGGCTCCGCGGACGATGTCGGTCCAGGTCGCGCGGACCGTCTCCTGGTCCTCCTGGTTGACGGATACGGACTCGAACACGTAGAAGGCCTTGCCGTCCTGCTCGTAGATCTCCTTGCAGGTCGCGGTGGTGGTGATCACATCACCCGCGCAAACCGGCTCCCCCCACTCGAACTCCTGCCCGCCGTGGACCATCGCCGGAATGTTGATCCCGACCTCCGGATCGAGGATGGCGGGGCCCAACGCGGGGGCGCTGTACACGACGCAGAACATCGGCGGCGCCACGAGATCGCGAAAGCCCGCGGCCTTTGCGGCCTTGGCGTCGTGGTAGACGGGGTTCGTCTCGCCGACGGCGTTCGCGTACTGGGTGACCCTCGGCGCCTCGACCTCGAATGAGGCGGGCGGCCACTGCTTGCCGACGGCTTCGGTACTGACGGCCATCGCCGGTCAGAATATCGGCGTGGTGTTGGCAGCCGAGGTCAGCGTGGGGGTGGAGTTCCCTGAAGGGGGAGGTCAGCTCGCGGGGTTCCTGCTGCTGGCGGCGCTCCTGCTCTCGTTCGGGTTCATCCGCATGAGCACGCGGCTGATGCGCAGCCCCAGGGTGCCGTGGTGGCCGGGGAGCGTCAAGACCGGCGGTATCCACGTGCACCACCTCGTGTTCGGGATCGTGCTGCTGATGCTCGCCGGGTTCGCCGAGTTCGCGCTCCAGCCCGACAGCCCCTGGTTCGAGATCCTGGCCGCCGCCTTCGGCGTGGGAATGGGCCTGACCCTGGATGAGTTCGCGCTCTGGCTTTACCTCGAAGACGTCTACTGGGCCGAGGAAGGGCGCA
Source organism: Solirubrobacterales bacterium (assembly GCA_035573435.1). Classification (GTDB taxonomy): domain Bacteria; phylum Actinomycetota; class Thermoleophilia; order Solirubrobacterales; family 70-9; genus AC-56. The sequence continues at coordinate 180,389 of DATMZR010000006.1, read as the reverse complement.
AGTCGGTGGATGCCGTGGTCGTGGCGACCCTCCTGGGGGGCGCGCTGGTGCTCGGCTTCACCCCGTTGGAGGGTGGTGACACCGGCTCCCTTGTCGGGATCGCCACCCTTCTCGTCGTGGACATCGGCCTCTCGGTGATCGCGGCCCTGAAAGGCAAATACACCCCGGCGATGATCGGCATCCTGATCCCCCCGGTGAGTCTCGTCGCGGCGATCCGACTGGCAAAGCCCGGGTCTCCCTGGGCGCGGCGCCGATACCACGAGGGCGGGGACAAGCTGAGCCGGGCCACGGCCAGAGCCGAGCGCAGTCGCGCGCGATATCGCCGCTGGCAAGACCGGATCGGCGGTGCCCCCTCCCAGGCCGAGTCACAGGAGCGCGTTTGAGCTATTCGGCGCGCTCGCGCCGCTCGGCCACCTGCACGGCCTCCTCGCGGCTCGGGTAGAGGTGCAGCGCGGCCAGCCTGCCGTCGCGAACGTCCCACATGTAGGCGATCTCCATCTCCACGGGGATGCCGCTGCCCTTGCCCAAACCGGACTGGCGCACGGTGGCGATCACGTGCCGATCACCCACGGGCTGCATCTCCACGATCTCCACGGTGAAGTCCTCCCAGGCATCGAGCCACTGGCCCAGCCAGGTGGAGTAGCCATCGAGCCCGACGAACCTGCCCGAGTTGGGCAGGTTCGAGGGGAGAAAGATCTCGAAGTCCTCCCGCGCCTCGGCCAGGACTCCCTCGAGGTCCCCACGCTGAAACGCGTCCACAGCCCGACGGACGAGCTCAAGGTTCGTGCGCCGGAAATCCTCGGTACTAGTCATCCAGCTCCAGCACGGACAGGAAGGCTTCCTGCGGCACCTCAACCCGGCCCACCTGCTTCATTCGCTTCTTGCCCGCCTTCTGCTTTTCCAGCAGCTTCCGCTTCCGGGTCACGTCGCCGCCGTAGAGCTTCGCCGTCACGTCCTTGCGCAGCGCCTTCACGGTCTCGCGGGCCAGCACCCTGGAGCCGATCGCTGCCTGCACCGGGATGTCGAACAGCTGCCGGGGGATCGTTCTGGAGAGCCGATCCACCAGTGCCTTGCCCGCCCGGTAGGCGTCGTCCGAGTGAACGATCACGGACAGCGCGTCCACCCGCTCCCCCGCGAGCAGCACGTCGAGCTTCACGAGGTCCGAGGCGCGGTTTCCGATCGGCTCGTAGTCGAGCGACGCGTAGCCCGCGGTCCTCGACTTGAGCTGGTCATAGAAGTCGAGCACGATCTCGGCCAGCGGCAGGTCGTAGCCGAGCTGCACCCGCTCCGGCGACAGATAGTGGATGTCGATGTGCGTGCCGCGCCTGCCCTGGCAGAGCTCCATCACCGCTCCCACGTACCCGACCGGCGCGATCACGGTCGCCCGGATAAACGGCTCGAGGACCTGTTCGATCGCGGCCGGGTCCGGCATTTCGGCCGGGCTTCGCACCTCGGCGTGCTCCCCACCGCGGAGGACCGCCTCGTACCGCACGTTCGGCGTCGTCGCCAGGAGCTCGAGGCCGTACTCGCGCTCCAGCCGCTCGCGGACTATGTCCATGTGCAAGAGGCCCAGGAAGCCGCAGCGAAAGCCGAAGCCCAGGGCCTGGGACGTCTCCGGCTCGTAGCTGAGCGCGGCGTCGTTCAGCGCCAGCCGGTCGAGCGCGTCACGTAGGTCCTCGTAGCGATCGGTATCGAGCGGGAACAGGCCGCAGAACACCATGGGCTTGACCTCGCGGTAGCCGGGCAGCGGCTCCGATGCCGGCTCCTCCTTCAGGCTCAGCGTGTCCCCGACCCGGAGCCGGGCGACGTCCTTGATCCCGGTGATCACGTAGCCGACCTCCCCCGCTCCCATCTGCCGGGCGGGCCGCATCTGGGGGACGAAGAAACCGATCTCGTCGATCTCGGCCTCGGTCCCCGTCTGCATGCCCGTGACCCGCTCGCCCTTGCGAAACACGCCGTCCACGACGCGCACGTACGCGACCACCCCGCGATACGGGTCGTACTCGGAGTCGAAGATCAGGGCCCTGGGTGGGCCTTCCGCGTCCCCCGTCGGGGGCGGGATCCGGGCGACGATCGCCTCCAGCACATCCTCGACCCCCTCACCCGTCTTCGCCGAGATCCGCAGCACCTCGTCAGGATCCCCGCCGACCAGATCTGTGATCTCGGCCGCCACCCGCCCCGGCTCCGCGCTCGGCAGGTCCACCTTGTTGAGCACCGGGATCAGCTCCAGCCCGGCCTCGACTGCGGCGTAAGTGTTCGCCACAGTCTGGGCCTCGACCCCTTGAGCGGCGTCGACTACCAGCAGCGCCCCCTCGCAGGCAGCGAGGCTACGGGAGACCTCGTACGAGAAGTCCACGTGCCCCGGGGTGTCGATGAGGTGCAGGTGGTAGGTCTCGCCGTCGGCGGCCCTGTAGGAGACCCGCACCGCCTGCGCCTTGATCGTGATTCCGCGCTCGCGCTCGAGTTCCATCGAGTCGAGCAGCTGGGGGCGGTGCTCAGCGCCGATCGTCCCGGTCAGCTCGAGCAACCGGTCGGCCAGCGTCGACTTGCCATGGTCGATGTGGGCGATGATCGAGAAGTTCCGGATGCGGTCCATCGTCGAGGCGGTCAGTATGGCGAGCGGCGGCTTCGAGATCGCTCAGCTGTCGCGGCGGCGGACCAGCCGCCAGATCTGCTGCGCCTCGGGGATCCGAAGCAGGGTGATCGCCGCGGCGTACACCGCGGCCCCCGCTGCCAGGCCGGCCCCGAGCGAGACGATCTGGCCCCCGAGACCTCGGCCGAGCGCCTGATCGAGTACGTACCAGATGCCATAGCTCGCGCCTGCCAGGACCACAGCGGCGGCGCTGACGCGAAGCGTGGTCCAGATCAGGCGACCCAGCTCGAGGCGGCCAAGCTGGCGGCGCAGGACAATCGTCTGCGCGAGCACGCTGGCGCCGGTCGCGATCACCGTCGCGGCGACGATCCCGCCGACCCCGAACGGCCCATACAGCGACAGGGCGGCGATCGCCGTGATCAAGAGGTTGCCCCCCGCGATAGCGGTCGGGACCCAGGGCCGCTGGAGGCTGAAGAAGGTCCGGCTCAAGAGCAGGAAGAGGCCGTTGAACGGGAGCGACAAGGCGAACCAGAACAGCGCCGTTGCCACGAGGTCCGTGGACGCGGCGTCGAACTCGCCGCGCTGGTAGACGAGCCGGACCATGGGCTCCGAGAGGACGAGGATCGCCGCCGCGGCCGGAATCAGCAAAAGGACGATCTGCCGCATGCCGTTGGCCATCGTCGCCCGGAGATTCTCGAACTCGCGGCGCGCCGCGAGTCGAGCCATGGTGGGAAAGAGCACCGTTGTCACGGCCACCGAGAAGATGCCCTGCGGCAGCATGTAGATCCGGAACGCCTTGTCGATTGCGGCGGGAGCGTTCTCGGAGACCAGGAACCCCACCGTACTGTTGATCAGCAGGTTGAAATTGATCAGGCCGAGGCTCAGCGTCACCGGCAGCATCAGCAGCAGCACACGGCGCACGTTCGAATCGCGCAAATCTGCCCGCCGGACGCGAAACGGCGCGGTCAGGGCACGCCGCAAGCCGAATGGCGTGTTGCGTAGATCGATGACCGGCATCGCCAGCTGGATCACGGTCCCGACGAGCACCCCGATCGCGTAGGCGTAGATCTCCTTGTCGTCGGGAAACGCCGGCGCGAGCCCGACGAGCACGGCGATGATCGCCACGTTCCAGAAGAACGGGGAGATCGCGAACACCCCGAAGCGGTCGTAGCTGTTCAGGATGCCGACCACCATCCCGGTGACGCCGAGCAAGACGAGGATGGGAAACAGGACCCGTGAGAGGCCGACGGTGAGGTCGGTGACCGTCTCGTTGGAGTCGGGCACGAACAACGGCATCAACACCGGCGCCACGAGGATGAGCACGGCGGTGATCGCGCCGAGGACCAGGGCAACGAGGAAGATCAGCGTGGAGGCAAGCCGAAAGGCCTCTCGCTTGTTCCCTTTCTCGAGCTGCTCGGTGAAGACGGGCACGAATGCGGCCTGAATCGCCGCGTCGGCAAACAGGCTCCGGACCAGGTTCGGGACCTGGAAGGCGATCGTGAAGGCGGACATGGCCCCGCTGACGCCGAAGTAGCTCGCGGCGACGATCTCCCGAACCAGCCCAGCTATCCGTGAGAGGCCGGTGGCGAAGGAGAAGAAGGCGGTCGAGCGCGCCAGGCGACCCGCCCGGGTGTGCGACGACTCCCGCGCCGCGGTGATCGCCTCGGTGCCCGGCTCCTCCGCGGCGACGATGTCCACCGGGCCCGAGTCCAGCCGGCGGTCCTCGCGTTCCATCAAGCGGCCGTCGCTATAGTCAGCCGTCGCCTGATGGCCAACATCGCCTCACAGCGCAAGCGCATCGCCCGGTCCGAACGGGAGCGGATCGAGAACCGCCGCCTGCAAAGCGCCGTCAAGACGCACTTCCGGCGCTTCGAGCGGACGCTGGACTCGGGCGACGACTCCGCGATCGCCGAGGAGCACCGCGAACTCGTCTCGCGGATCGACAAGGCGGTCCAAACGGGCGCCCTGCACTCGAACAACGGCGCCCGCAAGAAGACCCGCGCCGCGCGCCTTTTGGGTCGCGCCTCCGGATAGCACGGACGCGCGCGGGACCGCCGCTGGCTCGGTGCGGCGCGCCGAGGCTCAGAGTCCGTCAGCACCGGCGCCGACGCCGGCCGCTCGGCGCACCACGAGCGTTAGCGCCACGTCGTCCGGATACTCCGAGCCGCCCCGGGTCCACCACTCCAGATCCGCGATCGCGCCGGTGGCGGCGCGGAGGTCCGCCGGGGAGGCGCCCCGCAGGCGTCGCAAGAGCATCTTGGCGGCGTAGGGGTGCATCTTGAGCCTTGCTTCGACGTCCTTCTGCGAGCTCCCCGCCTCCAGCTCCAAAAGCGCGCCGTGGGCTTCACGCAGCCGTCGCGCCGCCTGGTAGACGAGTCCGGTGACGGCCTCGCCCTGGGCGACCAGGCGCTCGGCGGATCGAACGGCTGTGTCCGAATCACGGGCGACGATCGCATCCGACAGGGCCCAAGCAGCCTCCTCGGAGGTGTCAGCCACCATCGCCTCGAGATCGCCGGCCGTCACCTCCTCCCCCGGCTCCGCCCAGGCCGCCAGCCGCCTGAGCTCGTTTGCCAGGCGCAGCGTGCTGTCCCCGAGCCGCTCGACCAACAGCTGTGCCGCAGCCGGCTCGAGCCGGAAGCCATGCTTGCTCGCCTCGGCGACCAGCCTGGCAGGCAGCTCGCGCGCCTTCGGCGCCTGATAGCGCAGCACCTCGCCACCGGCCGCCTCGACGGCCTCGGCGATGCCCTTGGGCGGCTTGGCCTTGGACGCCAGCTCCCGCGCCACCAACACCACCGTGACGTCGGGCGGCAGGGAGCGGAGCGCGGCGGCCACCGACTCGGCCTGCTTGGCCGTCCACCGTTCGACGCCGTCCGCCAGCAGGTAGCGGCGCGACGCCATCAGCGACATCGACGGGATGGCTGCGACCAGCGCATCCGCGTCCGGCGCCTGAGAGCCGGCCGCGGGGGTGAAGCTCTCAAGGGCCCCTGGTCCGCTCTCGCGCTCCGCCCGCCCCCGCAGACGCGACAGCGCCGCTTCGATCTTGCCTTCGTCGCTGCCGGCGATCAGGTAGGCGGGCTTGATGGCGGACGAGCCGTTCGACATGGCCGCCGAGTGTATTCACAGGCGCGGCCGCTCTAGGCGTGCATCGCCGGTCAGAGGCTTCCGATCAGAATGCTGAGCCCGGCCATGAGGACCGCGAGGGTGGCCAGCTGCGCGGCCAGCCGACCACGCCGTCCGGTGATCACGAAGCCGAGGGCAGCCAGCGCCGCGAAACCCGCGATCACGCCCCCCGACCAACCGAGGACGAGCGTGATCGCCTTCTGTAGCGCGGAGCCACTGAAGCACTCCCCCTGGGCCCCCAGGTCGAGTGCCGGGTCGTCGCAGGTCGGTGTGCCGCCGATGTCGCTCATCGCGACGATCATCACCGCGCACCCGAAGGCGAGCACCGGCGCAAGCAGCACTCCTCCCAGGCGCCAGCCGGGTCGGGTCCTTCCTTGGCCCAATGGCGAGGCTTCCAAGTTGTCAGCAAGCTAACGGGACCAAATCCCGCACGCCACGCGGTGATCAGTCCCTGGTCTCGATCTCCCAGCCGCGGCGGCTGACCCAGATCGTCACCGCGCCTCGCTCGTCCGTCCGTAGGGCGGGGATCTCATGGTCGGCCAGCGTGGTGAGGGTGGTGGCGCTCGGATGGCCGTAGGTGTTGTCCTCTCCGACGGAAATCACGGCGACACGCGGCGCGCTGCGGTCGAGCAGCCGGTCGAGCCCGGCGTCCTCCGAGCCATGGTGTGCCACCTTGAGCACGTCGACGGGTCCGGGGTCGATCGGCACTGATTCGGCCTCGGCGTCGGCGGTCAGCAGCATCTCGAAGCGCCGCCATCGCGCGAGGAGGACCAGCGACGTCTGGTTGGGATCGTCCGGCGGAGACCCTTCCAGCAGGGGTCGCGGCGGCCACAGCACCTCGATCCGCAGGCTGCCCGAATCCACCTCCGACCCCTCTGCGATCGCCATCGCCCGCACTCCCGCGGATCGGGCGTCGCCGATCAGGTCCCGGCTCGGCTCCGCATAGAGCAGGCGGCGTACCGGGAACGCGCCGATGAGCTCCCGGATCCCACCAGAATGGTCCCACTGGTCGTGAGTGACGATCGCGGCCGCGAGGTCCGCAACTCCCTGGTCCTCGAGCGTGCCGCGAAGGTCGGCGCCGGGTGGCCCGCCGTCGACGAGCACCGGCGCGCCGTCGGCCGGGTCGAGCAGGATCGCGTCGCCCTGGCCGACGTCGAGGACGGCGACGCGGAGGCCGGCGGCGGGCTCGGTGTCCATCCCGCCGGACCGGCCCGGGCCGGCGAGAACGAGGCTCGAGGCCACGAGGCAGGTCGTCAGGAGCAGGGGCTTGAGGCGGGCCGGCGACCCTCTCAAGGCGCGACGGCGGCGGGCCCAGCTCAGCAGCACCCAGAGGGCCAGGGCGAGCACGGCATAGGCGAGCAGCACGCCCGCCGGCGCCGCAAGCGAGACGCTCGCCGAGGCCCATCCGGGCGAGCCGAGCCAGTGAGCGATCTGGGCTACGTAGGCGGCGAGCACCCCCGCAAGACCGGTCAGCGGCTCCACCGGGAACCAAGGCAGCTGACCGGCGAGCGAGGCCAGCATCCCCAGCCACATGACCGGCGCCACCGCGGGGAGTGCGAGGAGGTTCGCGGGCAGGGAGGCGAGCGACACGGTCCCGAAGTCGTGCGCCATCAAGGGGGCCGTCGAAAGCGTGGCGGCGATCGTCACCCCTGCCCCCTCCGCGAGGGCGCGCCGCCATCCGGCGGTGCGTCCGGGATCGTCGTCATGTGCAGGCGGCCCCAGGAGGGAGTCGCGAAGCGGTCCGGCCCAGAGCAGGATCCCGATGACCGCGGCGAAGCTCAGCCGCCAGCCGACGTCGCCGCTGGCCCGCGGGCTGATCGCCAGAGTGACGAAGGCGGCGAGCAGGATCGCGTACCAGCGCGAGCGCGGCCGTCCGGCGAGGGCGGCGACGATTCCGGCCGCACCCATCACGCCGGCGCGCTGGATCGAGGGACCGGCGCCCGTGACGGGCACGTAGATCGCAATCAGCGCCAGGACACAGAGGAGACGGGCTCGAACCGGGATGCCCAGGAGCGCCAGCATTGGAACCGCCAGGAGGGCCAGGAGGATCACGTTCTCGCCGGAGACTGCAAGCAGGTGGGCGAGCCCCGAGCGCTTGAAGTCGTCCACGGTGCCCTCCTCGATCTTGTCGTCTTCGCCCAGGACGAAACCCCGGAGGAGGGCCGCCTCCGCCTCCGGAGTGCCGCTTTCGAGGGCCGTCTCGGCGCGATCGCGGATGCGGTCGATGAACGCGAGCGGGCCGCCGCGCCGCCGCCCGGTTGGCCGGAGCCGGTCGGCGGCGAGCACCTGGCGGATGCCATAGCGCGCCAGATAGCTGGCCTCCCACGGTTCGGGATCTCGGAGCGTCCCGGTGGCGCTCACCTCGCGGCCAATCGGCAGATCCCCTACGGGTTCCGGCGATTCGATGGCGAGGCGGCCGTCGTCGGTCTGAACTCGGACCCTCACGCGGCCCTGCGACCGGCGCGGCACCGCGGTCACGAATCCCTGCGCGATCGTCGAGCGACCCACCGGTCCCCGGAAGGCCCCGTCGTCGATCGCCGCCAACCGGAGCGCGCCCAAGGCCAACCCGGTGGCCGCCGCGGCCAGGGACAGGAGCGCCAGCCAGCCGCCCTGGGCCACTCGGCCGTCGACCGGGCGAGTGGCGAAGAGACCCAGCCCCGCCGCCAGCCCGAGCGCGAGCATCGGCCTGGCGAGCCCAGGGCTCCCACCGGAGAGCGCCGGTGACAGAGCGAGCCCGGCGGTGGCGCCGCCGAGCACGGCGAAGCGCCAGGCGATCCCGCCCCCGATCGATGCCACGTCCGATCCCTAGCGGCCCGCTGGCGGGTGACCGGCGGGACGGTCCACTAGGGCTGAAGCCGGGATCGGAGCGCGTCCATGGTCGCCGGGCCGATGCCGTCGATCTGGTCGAGTTGGTCGACCGACGAGACCCCGCCCTCCTGGGCGCGGAAGTCGATGATCTTCTGGGCGGTGACCGGCCCGATCCCCTCGATCGTGTCGAGCTCCTCCACGGAGGCCGTGCCGAGCGAGATGGGGCCACTTGGCGTGCTCGCAGCGCTCGAGCCCGTCGCGGCCCCGCCGCCGGCGACCTTTGCCGGCATGACGACTTGCTGGCCGTCGGTGAGCCGCGCCGCAAGGTTCAGCCCCTCGAGCTCGGCCTGCGCTGTGGGCCCGCCGGCACGCTCCACTGCGTCGTTGACCCGCGATCCCGCGGGCAGCCTGTAGACGTCGGGCTCCCGCACGGCTCCGGCAACGTGGACGACGACGTCCTCCCCGCCCTGCGTTTCGACGCCGAACGAGCCGGCGGCGGAACCGGAGGAGTCGGACGCCGATGCGAAGCTCACGCTGCCGGCGTCCGAACCCGCTTCGTCGGCGGAGCGGATCCAGCGCGCCCCGACCAGCAGCAGCGTGACCGCCACCGCGCCGTAGACGAGGAGCTGAGAGCGGCTGAGCGAGCCCATCGCTCCGAGCATGTGCCAACGCGCGTCACACGTGCCCCACGCCGATGGTCGAATAGCGCTCGATTGACGAACGCAACTCGATCATGGACGCCCGGGCCTACCGGATCCGGAAGTCGGTCACTCCCTCGGGTTCCTCGTCCGTGACCTCCATCCGCTCGACCACGGCGCCGCGTGGTCCCTGCTCACACCAGCGGACCATCGACTCGACGGCCTCTGCCTCGCCCTCGAAGACGGCCTCTACCGTGCCTTCGGGCGTGTTGCGCACCCAGCCGCTGACGTTGCGGGACTGCGCCATTCGCCGCGCGGTGTCGCGGAAGAAAACCCCCTGCACCCGCCCGTGAACCACGACCCGCTTACGGATCACCATTCGATGGCGCTAGCGACGAAGTCGCGGTAGCTGCGTGTGGACCTGCCGGGTCAGGTTGGAACCCTAGCCCGGCGCAGCCGGCTCCGCCGGATGACCGGTCGCCTTCGGCTCCCTGATAGCCGAAGGCGAGGCTGCCGCCGGTTGACTACTGGTCGTCGTCTTCGTAGTCGTCGTAGTTGGCGGCCTGCGCCGCGAGGCGGCGGCTGTACAGCTCGTCGGCAGAGACGGCCGGTGATTGCACCGAGACCAACGCCAGCATCTCGGTCCCGTCGTTGGCGACGCCATGATCAGTCGCGGGTGGGATCAGGACCAGGTCGCCGACGTCGAGTCGCTGCGTGTCGCCGGTCGCTGACATCGAGCCGCTGCCGTGGACCACGACGTAGACCTGCTCGGCCTCCTCGTGAGAGCGAAGCTCCTCCGAGGCGCCCGCCGGGACCTCCAGCCAGTTGACCGACATGGTTCGCGCGCCGAGCTCGCCCGCGTCCATGAGGATGTGGGGCCGGAGCTGGTGCCATTCGGTGACGGCCGCGTCCGAGAACCGCCTGACAAGCATGCGCCGGGCTTTGTAGCAGACCGGAGGCGGGCGCGTGTTATCGCTCAGCGAACCACCAGGTTCACGAGCTTCCCCGGGACCACGACCTCCTTGACGATCTCCTTGCCGTCGAGCTGGCGCTGCACGGCGTCGGTGCTGCGCGCCAGCCGCACAAGCTCCTCCTCAGGGGCGTCCACCGCGGCTTCGACCCGGGCGCGGAGCTTGCCGTTCACCTGGACGACGAGCGTGAACGTGTCGCTCTGGAGCATGCCCGGATCGGGCTTGGGCCATGGCACCTCCCACACTCGGCTGCCCTCCAGCGCCTCGTAGACCTCGGCTCCGAGGTGGGGCGCGAAGGGGAATATGAGTGAGCCGGCGGTGGCGGTGGCGAAGCGCAGCGCGGCGTCGCCGGCGGGATCGCCGTAGAGGCCGTCCTTCAGCCGGTATGCCTCGTTGACGAGCTCCATGACGGCCGCTATCGCCGTGTTGAACGCAAAGCCCCGCTCGATGTCACGGGTCACCTTGTCGATCGCCCAGTGGGATTTCGCAAGCAGGGCGCGGACCGCGGTCGCCTGCTCAGTGGAGTCTGGTCCATCGTTGCTCGCAACGGGCTCGGTCCGCTCGACGACCTCCTCCTTGAGCCGCCAGAGCCGCGCCAGGAAGCGGTGGACGCCCTCGACACCCTTGTCGGTCCAGTCGGCGTCCTGGTCGGGAGCGCCGATGAAGAGCACGTAGCTGCGGGCGGTGTCGGCGCCGTAGCGCTCGACGTACTCGGCCGGGTCCACCACGTTCCCCTTGGAGCTCGACATCTTGGCGCCCTCGCGGGTGATCATGCCGATCGTGAACAGGGCTTCGAAGGGCTCCTGGACGTCGAGCAGGCTCATGTCGGCGAGGGCCTTCACGAAGAAGCGGGCGTACAGCAGATGCAGGATCGCGTGCTCGACGCCGCCGATGTACTGGTCGACCGGCATCCAGCTGCGCACCACCTCGCGGTCCCAGGCGGCCTCATCATTGCGGGCGTCGCAGTAGCGCAGGAAGTACCAGGAGGAGTCGACGAAGGTGTCCATGGTGTCGGTCTCCCGGCGGGCGGGCCCGCCGCACCGCGGGCAGTCGGTTGTGACCCAGTCCTCGGCGCTGGCGAGCGGGCTCTTGCCCTTCGGCGCGTAGTCCTCGATGTCCGGGAGCAGCACCGGGAGCTGGTCGTCGGGGACGGGGACGAGCCCGCAGTCGTCGCAGTAGAGGACCGGTATGGGGCAGCCCCAGTAACGCTGGCGGGAGAGGAGCCAGTCGCGGAGGCGGTAGTTGACGGAAGCATGGCCGCGGCCGTCCTTCGCCAGCCATTCGGTGATCGCCTGAGCCGCCTCGGGCGAGCTCATGCCGGTGAAGTCCCCCGAGTTGACGAGCCGCTCGATCTCCGAGTGGCCCAGGAACGGCTCGTCATCAATGCCGGCCGCCTCCTCCGCTTCCATCTGATCCCCGTCGGTGGGGGCGACGACCTGGCGGATCTCGAGGTCGAACGCGCGGGCGAAGTCGTAGTCGCGCCTGTCGTGCGCGGGCACGGCCATGATTGCGCCGGTCCCGTACTCCATCAGCACGTAGTCGGCGACGAACATCGGGATCTGCTCGCCGTTGACGGGGTTGGTGACGGTGCGGCCCAATGGGACACCGGTCTTGGGGCGCTCCTCGGACGCGCGGTCCTCGGCGGACTCGGCGATGGCGCGGTTGACGTACTCGTGCACGCGCTCGGCCTCCCCCGTGCCGGAAGCAAGCCGGAAGACGTCGGGGTGTTCGGGGGCGAGCACGAAGAAGGTGGCGCCGAACAGCGTGTCGGGGCGGGTGGTGAACACGGGATAGTCGATTCCCAGCTCCTCGCAACGGAAGGTGACCTCGGCGCCCTCCGAGCGCCCGATCCAGTTGCGCTGCATCGTCTTCACGTATTCCGGCCAGTCGATCTTCTCCAGGTCGTCCAGCAGGCGATCGGCGTACTCGGTGATGCGGAAGAACCACTGCTCGAGCTGGCGAACCTCGACGGGGGTGCCGCACCGCTCGCAGCGCCCGTCGATCACCTGCTCGTTGGCGAGCACCGTGGCGTCCTTGGGGCACCACTTGACCGCCGCCTCCTTGCGGTAGGCGAGGCCGCGCTCCAAGAGCCTCAGGAAGATCCACTGCGTCCAGCGGTAGTAGGACGGGTCGCTGGTGGAGAGCTCGCGCGTCCAGTCGATCGAGATACCCCAGCGGCGGAACCAGTGCCGGTACGAGGCGATCGACTTGCTGGTGGCGTCGCGCGGGTGGACGCCGGTCTTGATCGCGTTGTTCTCGGCCGGGAGGCCAAAGGCGTCGTAGCCCATCGGCTGCATGACCCGGTAGCCGTTTCGCCGCTTGTAGTGGGCGATGGCGTCGCCGATCGCGTAGACCTTGAGATGGCCGATGTGCGGCTCTCCCGACGGGTAAGGAAGCATGACCAGCACGTAGCTCTTCGGCTTTGTCTCGTCGAACGCCGGCTGGCCGGGGTTGGGCACCTCCCAGGTGCCTTCGTCCTCCCACACCGCTTGCCAGCGTCGCTCGATCTCCTGCGGGTCGTAGGGCTCCACCGGGGCTGAGTTTACGAGTCACCGGCGCGCGTATATTGGAGCGCGAGCAACCTCCAAGGAGGACAGATGGCGCGCTTGATCAGGCTGGATCGCACGGGACACACCACGCTCGCGGAATGGACGGAAGGGGACCTGGTCTCCAGGGAGTCCGCCGTCAAGGCGTTCAGACGCGAGTTGGACCAGGGCATGCTGGCGAGCGTCCCTCGCGCCGACGGGAGCGCCGAGGTCGTCAGGGAGCTACCGCTCGACGCCGACCTGGTGGTCCTGCGCCGTCCGATCGCCGGCGGCTAGCGGTCATGGAGGCGGCAGGGCGGCCGAGCCTCGCGGAGGCGGCCGCGCTTTGGTGGCGCGAGGAAACCAGCGAGCGGACTCTGCGCCGCGACGGGCGGCGGTGGACCGCATGGACGATGTGGATCGTGGTCGCGTTCACGGCCCCTGGCGTCGTGCTGCTGCTTCTCTCGCCGCTGACCCTTCCGGTGGCGCTCGGCTGCTTCGCGCATGCCTGGTTCGTGCCTCGGCTCCAGGCACGCCGGGGAGCACGTTCTGTTGTCCCGCTCGGCGACAAGCGGGCCGTGCGCCGGCAGGGCGCCGGCGATCCGGGCGCTGATGGGGTTGCGCTCGGGCTGCTCGGCGATCTGGTCGGGCAGGGCGGGCGCGAGCTGCTGACGCGGTCCGGCCTGGCCCTCGAGCGTGGCGAGCTGGGCACGTGGCTGGTCGGGGAGCGGGGAGCGCTCATGGTCCGGCCGGGAGGGCGCCGGGTGGATTGCTGGTGTGTCGGGGTGGCCGATCAGGACGGGCTGCCGAGCGGCGATCGGGTCGCGCACCTGCTGCTGGCGCTTCGCGAAGACGAGCGCGGCTTCGCCAAGGTGGCGAACCTCGGCTTCTCGGGGGCGGCGTGGCGGGTTCGGCGCGGGCTGCCGGAGCGGTCGTGTGCGGCCCTCGACGCGGCGCGCGGAGTGGCGCGTGGTCGAACGGGCGCTGGTGACTGCAAAAGGGCCGGCTAGGCGGGCAGGGCGTCGATGAAGTCGACGAACTTCTTCGTGTCACGCACGGGGGCGCCGTGGCCGAAGAGGACGAGCTTCGGCTCCAGGGAGCGAAGCCTCTGCGCGGAGCGGCGGTTCTCGGCGGGGTCCGGCGTCAGGTAGGGCTTGGGCTCGTGGAGCCCCGGGAGCAGCGTGAGCTGGTCCATGTTGGTGAGCACGTCGCCGAGCACCAGGACGCCGTCGGACTCCCGCCAGAAGGCCACATGGCCGGCCGAGTGACCGGGAACGTCGAGGACCTTGAAGCCCGCGATCTCGTCGCCCTCGTTGAGCTTGCGATCGACGGGGTGGCCGGGGCCCGTGAAGATCTTGACGAAGAAGCGGGCCATCGGGTGTGTGGGCTGGCGCTCGCGGATCAGGTCGGGGTTCTCCGCGGCGTCGGCGTCGCGATCGGGCACCCAGAAGGGGATGTCGAGTTCCTCGCACACAGCGTGGCTCGAGCCCTGGTGGTCGGGGTGAGCGTGGGTGAGGGCGTGGGCACGCACGTCGTAGCCGCGGAGCTGGCGGAGAATCTTCGTGCGGGACTGGCGGGTGCCCGCGTCGATCAGGACGTCCTCCAGCAGATAGGCGTTGACGGTGTTCGGCACGAACATCGTGTTCAAGTGCCAGACGCCGTCGGCGAGCCGCTCCATGGCGCGCCAGCGTATCCGAGCGCGGGCCCGCGTCGTGAGAGGATGGGCCTCGGATGCCGGAGCACTACCAGGCACCGGGATGGCTCAATAGGCGCGTTTTCAACCCGCTCGTCGGGAGGCTGACTCGGCTCGGGATCAGCCTCGCGGGCTCTCGCGTCCTCGAGGTGCGCGGGCGAAAGAGTGGAGAGTGGCGCAGGACGCCCGTGAATCCGCTCGATTTCGAGGGCGCTCGATACCTGGTGGCGCCGCGTGGAGAGACGCAGTGGGTGAGGAACCTGCGGGCGAACCCGGAGGGACGCCTGCTCGTCGGACGGCGAACGGAGCCCTTCGCCGCGGTGGAGATACCGGACGAGGAGAAGGAGCCGGTGCTCCGCGCCTACCTGAAGAGATGGAAATGGGAGGTCGGGGCCTTCTTTGGGGGCGTTGGACCGGACTCCACCGGCGAGGAGTTGACGCGAATCGCGCCCGAGCACCCTGTCTTTCGGATCGAAGGGACGCGAGCCTAGGCGGACACCGGCAGGGCGGCCAGCTCGCCGGAGAGGAGCTGGTGCACCAGGGGCTTGTCCGCGCCGAGCAGTGACTCGGCGTCGCCGCTGGCGACGATGCGGCCCTGCCGGATGACGGCCACGTGATCGGCGAGCTTGCGCGCCGCCGTCATGTCGTGGGTCGAGACGAGGAAGGTCGTGTCGCTGCTGCGCTGCAGGTCGCGGATCAGCTCGCAGAGGAGGGCGAGGCGAACGCCGTCGATGCCGCTGTCGAAGTCGTCGATGATGACGATGCGCGACTCAAGCGCGAGCGCGCGCGCCAGTGCTGTTCGCTTGCACATCCCCGCCGACAGTTGGGAGGGCATGTCGTGGGCGCGGTCACGCAGCCCCACCATTCCGAGGTGAGCGAGGGTGACCTCGTCGATCCGTTCGGGTGACCAGTTGGTCCGCGCGCGCAGCGCGAAGGCGACGTTCTCGTACACGTTGAGCGAGTAGAAGAGGCCGCAGGTGAACGGCAGGGTGCCCTGGAGGACGACGCTCATCCCTCGCCGAAGCTCGTACAGCTGCGTCTCGGAGAGGTCGACGAGGTCCTCGCCTTCGATGACCACACTCCCCGCGGTGGGCGTGATGAGGCCGACGATGTGCTTGATCGTGACGGTCTTTCCCGCCCCGGAGGGGCCGAGGAGCACGGTGATCGCGCCGGCGGGCACGGCGAGGTCGACTCCGTCGAGGACGCGCTTGGAACCGAAGTTCTTGACCACGTCCACGAGCTCGATCGCGGGGGCGGACTGTCGGTCGCCCGTCACGCCGTCGATGATACGTCGCCTTCGGGGATGCGTAGCTTGGGTTGCGCGGGCGAGGCGGACGCAGGGCTTGCCGCGGCGAGTGACGAGGAACTCCTCGCCGGCCACTGTGCGCTCCATGTAACAACCGAAGTGGTTGCGGAACTTGTGGGCGCCGACGGTATGTGACGCGGGCTCGGAGGGAGTGGAGCTGACGGGACTCGAACCCGTGGCCTTCGGAGTGCCACTCCGACGCTCTCCCAGCTGAGCTACAGCCCCAGAAAGCTGGTGATCGGCCGCCCAGTTTAGCGCCGCCCTCTGGCCATTCCTGGGCGGCGCGAGCCGCAGCTGCACGCCGGTCTGGCCGGCCACGAGCTCGATGGGTAGGAGATAGCAGTGATCGAGCTCGTGGCAATAAACGGCCACCGGATCGATCTCGTCGGCCGAGTAGCGGGTGCGGACGTAGCCGTGCGGCGAATGCCAGTTGCTGACCAACCTGACGATCACGACATCGCCCTTTCTGACTGCCGACTTTGCACTGGACGCGAAAGAGCCGCTCCTGAATTCCGAAGACCAGATCGGCTCGAGCATGCTCTGAGAGCGGTTTGTAGACCTCGACTCCCTCCTTGATCGCTTCGAGCGCTATCGCTGTCTCGGCGATCGCGCCGCGGTGGTTGGGATTGATCACGAACGTATGTTCGCCGACGAGCCGTCGCCAGTGGTTCGCAGGTCGTGCCGAAAGCGCTACGAGATCGAGTCGAGAGAGTGGGCCCGCTCGGCGTTCGCCACGATCAGGTCCACGAAGCGCGGCCACAGTTCGCGCGGCAGGTCGTGCCCCATCCCCTCGATCAGCTCCAGCTCCGCTCCCGGTATCGCCGCGGCGGTGGCCGTCCCTCCCGAGACGTCGATCAGGGCGTCGTCCGTCCCGTGGATCACCACCGTGGGCACATCCAGGCGCCGGAGCGCCTCGGTCCGATCACCGGACGCCAGGATCGCCACGAGTTGCCGCGCCGTCCCCTCCGGGTAGTAGCCCCGATCGAAGCTCTCACGCGCCCGCTGCCTGAGCCTCTCCTCGTCCGCTTCGAACCCAGGCGAGCCGATCGCCCGGAACGCCAGCACCACCTGCTCCGCGTACCCGTCCCGATCCGCCGGCGGAGTCGTGAGCAGCGCCGGCATGGCCTCCGGGTGCGGCTGCCCGACCGCCCGATCGCCGGTGGTCGACATGATCGAGACCAGCGACATCACGCGCCCCGGATGCCGGATCGCCAGCGTCTGGGCGATCATCCCGCCCTGCGAGGCGCCCACGACATGCGCCGCCTCCACGCCCAGGTGATCGAGCAGCCCGGCGCAGTCCTCCGACATCTCCTCCAACGTGTAGCTGGCCGAGCTCGTGTCGCCCATCGCCACCGCCATCACATCCGGCCGGGGCCCGCCCTCGATCTTCGTCGACCGCCCCACGTCCCGGTTGTCGAACCGCACCACGCGAAACCCCCGCCCGGCCAGGAACTCGCAGAACTCCGCGTCCCAGCCGATCATCTGCACTCCCAGGCCCATGATCATGAGCATCGTCGGATCGGCGGAATCGCCAAACGACTCGTAGGTGAGCTCGATCCCATTCGCCGGAGCGATCAGCTCCATGGCCGGACCCTACCGGCCGACCACCCGCTAGGCCATACGACTAACCGTCGACGTCGAGAACGATCCGGTCCGCGCGCGTGTCGCGGACCTGGAACTCGAACGGCGCCCGCTCCTCGAGCTCCCGCAACAGCTCCACCGGATGCTTGAACCTCATCGTCAGCGTCGCGCGTCCCTGTGTGAACCGCTTCACCGAGACCTCCGACGTCGCGCCGATCCCGCCCGCCGCGTCCTCGAACCCGACCAGCTGCGAGAAATCGCTGAACGGGCCCACCTCCACTTCCACCAGCCCATCGAACAGCTCGCCCGGCCCTGACCGGCCGAAACCGTTAGCGCCCGCGATCGGCGCCAGCCCGTCAGACTCTTCTTCAGCGTCCGCGCCGACTCGTTCGAGCGCCTCCCGGAGCGACTCGATCAACCCCTCGCGCAGCTCGCTGCGACCGCCGTCCAACTCGGCGACCCGACCGAGCAGCACGGCCGCCTCCCCCAGCGCCCGCATCCGGATCCGCGTCGCCTGGCCGCGTGCCTGCCGTCTTACGCCGGCCAGGTCGTCCGCCAGGGTGCTCAGCGCCCGCAGAGCCTCGTCGCCGCGCTCGCGCGCCTGCCCGAGCTCCACCCGAACCTCGCGCAACTCCCTCTCCCGCTCCACCACCCGCTCCGCGAGCCATGCGACCACCCGGTCCAGCTCACCGATCCGTTGCTCGCGAGCGCCGATCGCCTCATCCACCTCGCTGCAGCGGTAGCCGACGAGCGATCTGGAGAAGCGAGCCCTAGCGCCCATCGTGCACTCGGCGTCGCGCACCCACGAGGCGCAACGCTAGGGAGCCTGGCGGACGGCACCCCCCAACCTGTCAGCCGAAGCAGCGCGACCGCTCGCGCCCGTCTCGGCCTCGAGCTCGAGCCGCGGCGCCTCCCCCCACAGGACATCCAAGCGGTAGCGCTCTCGCAGCTCCGGCACGAACACATGCAAGACGCAGTCCAGGTAGTCCATCAGCACCCAGTGCGCTGTTCGCTCCCCCTCCACCGTGGCGGGCAGCACGCCGTAGTCCTGCTTCAACCGCTGATGGACCTCTTCGTGGATCGCCTTCGCCAGGCGTTCGTTGCGCGCCGTGCAGATCACCAAAAAGTCCGTGTACGAGACCAGGCGCCGCATGTCGAGCGCCACCACATCCTCCGCCTGCTTCGCGTCGGCCACCGCGGCCAGACGTCTTGCCAGCGCCTCGGAGGAGAGCTGATCCCGGTCCGTGTCCGGCACCGCGCTCACGCCCGATACAGGCCCCGCTCGACGATCAGCTCCATTACCGCGTCGGGAACCAGGTGGCGGATCGGCCGTCCCGCGGCCACCCGCTGGCGAACATCGCTCGAGGACACGCCGATCTCGGGCATCTCAACGACATCGGCCCGGCCGGGGTCCCCCAGGCGCTCGAGCGCGGCCTTCGCCTCGTCCAGCACCGCCCCCGGTCGCGAGGCGATCCCGAGACGCGCCAGCTCCAGGATCCGCTGCGGGTCGCGCCAAGCCTCAAAGCTCGCCGCCACATCGGCCCCCATCAGGAAGACGAACTCGTCCCGAGGCCGCGCCTCGCTCAACAGCTCCAGCGTCCGAACAGAGAACGACGGCCCCTCACGGCTCGTCTCGACGTCAGAGGCCTCGAGCCCAGGGTCTGTCTCCGCCGCCAGCCGCGCCATCTCGAGTCGCAGCGCCCTGCCGGGCTCGGGATCGATCCTCTTGTGCGGCGCTTCGCCGGTCGGCACCAGCAGGACCTCCCTCAACCCGAGCTGGAACGCCGCCTCCTGCCCGAGCACCAGGTGCCCGATGTGCGGCGGGTTGAATGCACCCCCGAGAACGCCGATGGCGGCGACCGCCCCTCCTACTCCCGTTCGTGCTGCCGGCTCAAGCCCGAACCTGGCCGTCGCCGTGGACGACGTACTTGAACGTGGTCAGCTCGCGCAGACCGATCGGGCCGCGGGCGTGCAGCTTCTGCGTCGAGTTCCCAATCTCGGCCCCCATCCCGAACTCAAACCCGTCCGTGAACCTCGTCGAGGCGTTGACGTAGACGACCGCGGCGTCCACCGCCTCGGTGAACCCCTGGGCGGCCGCGTCGGAGGACGTCACGATGGCCTCCGAGTGACCGGTGCCGTGCCGGTTGATGTGCGCGATCGCATCCGAGAGAGAGTCGACCACGCCGACGGCCATCTTCATCCCCAGGTACTCGGTGTCCCAGTCGGCGCCCGCCGCAACACCGACAGGCGTCCCACCCGCAGCGTGGCGCGCCCGCTCGTCGCCCACCAACTCGACCCCGCCGTCGCTCAGATCCGCAAGCACCCCCGGCAGGAATCGGTCGGCAACACCGGCATGGACCAGCAGCGTCTCGGCCGCGTTGCACACTCCCGGCCGCTGCACCTTCGCGTTGTACGCAATCGCGCGGGCCATCTCCAGGTCGGCGTCCTCGTGCACGTAGACGTGACAATTCCCCGCCGCCGCGTACATCACCGGCACCGTGGCAACCGACTTGAGCGCTTCCTTCAAGCCCTCCCCACCCCGCGGGATGACCAGGTCCACGAGCCCGTCAGCGGTGGCGAGCTCCGCGAGCTCGGCGCGGTCCGCGCCGTCGAGAACTTCGACCGACCCCTCGGGCAGCCCGGACTCGACCACAGCCTCCCGCACCACCGCTGCCAGCGCTCCGTTTGATCGCGCGGCGAAGCTCGATCCCCGCAGCACGATCGCGTTGCCGCTCTTCAAGGTCAGCGCCGCGCAATCCACGGTCACATTCGGCCGCGCCTCGTAGACGACCGCGATCACGCCGAGCGGCACCCGCACCTTCATCATCAGCAGGCCGCTAGCCAGACGTCGCTCGTCGAGCACCTCGCCGACCGGGTCCGGCAGCGCGGCGATCGCCCGCACGCCGTCCGCCATCGCGGCCACCCGCCCCTCGTCGAGCGCCAGCCGATCGCGTAGCGCGTGCGTGAGCCGTGCCGCGCGGTCGTCCGCGAGGTCCGCTCCGTTGGCCTCGAGGATCTCCGCGCTGCGCTCCCCGAGCAGCTCGGCGAGTCGCATCAGCGCTGCGTTCTTGGTCTGGCCGGTGACAGTCGCCAGCTCGCGCGAGGCCTCCTTGGCCGATGCGCAAACCTCGGCGACGGGCCTGGTGGCTGTGGCCATGCGGACAGGGTAGCTTGCGGGTCTCCACGATCGTGGCGGACACAGAACACCCCTCGGACGAGCATGCGGCCCGTCCCGACGGCGCTGCCCTCGCCCGCGGCTGGCTGGAGAACTCGCCGTTCGTCGCCAAGCTCGGCATCCGGCTCGAGGAGATGGAGCCCGATCGCGCCCGCCTGGCGATGCCGTTCAGCGACTCGCTGCCCACCACGGGCGACGTCGTCCACGGCGGCGCGATCAGCTCGCTGATCGACACCGCAGCCGCGGCCGCCGCGTGGTTCGGCGCCCCAGTGCCCGAGCAGCCGCGAGCCTCGACCGTCGGCCTCACCGTCGACTTCCTGGCCCCGGCCCGCGCCCAGGGCGTGACCGCCGAGGCCCAGGGCAGCCGGTATTGGCGACTTTGTGGCGGATACCGCCACAAAAACGCCAACTCCTCAGTACCCGGGGCTACGTCAGCACGAAGTAGTCCCTGTGCACCGCCTCCTCGGAGGCGTTCGGGATCTGCTCCTTCACCTGCGTGGACTGCAGCCCCTTGATGCGAGCGAGCTCGGTGGCGGAGTAGTTGACGATGCCCTTGCCGACCACGTCGGAGTCGCAGACCACCTCGACGGCGTCGCCGGCCGCGAACTCTCCCTCGACGCCGGTGATCCCGACGGGGAGCAGGCTCGAACCGCGCTCGCGCAGCACCCGCGCGGCGCCGTCGTCGATGACGACGCGCCCCCGGCTCGGCTTCGCATAGCGAAGCCAAAGCTTGAAGCTCGGTGTGCGCTCCGGGTGCGCGGCGAACCGCGTGCCCACTCGCTCCCCACCGGCGGCAGCCGTGAGGCTTCCCTCCTCCGTGCCGTCGCAGACGACCACCGGGATCCCGGCCGCGCTCGCCATCTCCGCCGCCGCCACCTTGCTCCGCATCCCCCCCGAGCCAAACGCTGACGTCCGGTCGCCGATCCGGTAGTCGCGCAACTCGGAGAAGTCCTTCACTTCCTCGACCAACCTCGCGTCCGCGTTCGCGCGCGGGTCGGCCGTATGGAGCCCCGGAGTGTCCGTGAGGAGGACCAGCAGGCGCGCCTCGAGCAGGATCGAAACCTGGGCCGAGAGGAAGTCGTTGTCGCCGAAGGTGATCTCATCGGTGGCCGTGGTGTCGTTCTCGTTCACCACCGGGACGACCCGCCAGTCGAGCAGCCGCCGCAGCGTCTGGCGCGCATTCAGGTAGTGCATGCGCGCCGACATGTCGAACGACGTCAGCAGGACTTGAGCAGCGTGCACGCCGGCCGCGCCGAGCCGCTCCTCATAGGCGCTGAAAAGCGACCCCTGACCAACTGCCGAAGCCGCCTGCATCTCGTCGATCGCGCTGGGGCGCCGGTGCAGCTCCAACAGGCGCATCCCCCGCGCGATCGCCCCGGATGTGACCAGAACCACGTTCTCGCCGCCTCCGTGGAGCTCGGCGACCTGGGCGCAGACGGTGTCGAGCACCGAGGAGCGGAGCGCGCCGTCGTCGTCGGCGACGATCGAGGACCCGAGCTTGGCGACGACGGTCATCGGGCTCTTCTTAGCACGCGGGGCGACGGCTGATCCGGCAGAAGCTCGAAGGCCAGCTCGCCGATCCGCACCTCGTCGCCGGGCTCGAATCCCGCCGAGCGAAGGGCAGTGAGCACGCCGATCTCGCGCAGGCGCTGCTCGAGGTATGCGAGCGCTTCGGCATTCTCGAGATCGTGGCGGGCGACGAGCAGCTCGATTCCGCGCCCGCGGACCTGGAACGCCCCTTCCGCGACCTGCTCGACGTCGAAGCCCTGGTCCCCCTGGGGTCGGTAGACGATGTGCTCCGCCTCGAAACCGGGCTCCGCGGCCGGCGCCGCCGGGGTGCCCTCCGCCCCTCCCTCGGGCACCGCCTCGAGTATCGCCCGCCGAAGCTGCTCGATTCCAGCGCCATCCACCGAGGAGACGGCGAGCACCCCGAGGGCCCTGCCCTCGAAGCGATCGCTCCACTCCGCCACCACTTCGTCCGCTCGCTCGGCGGTCACCAGGTCCCGCTTCGAGAGCACCACCAGCTCGGGCAACAGCTCCAGTCCCGCCCCAAACTCGCGCAGCTCCCGTCGCACCGCCTCGTGCGCGGCGGCGGGATCCTCGCCCGCGATGTCGACCAGGTGGATCAGCACGCCGCAGCGCTCCAGGTGGGCGAGGAACTCGTGGCCCAGTCCGGCGCCACCGGCGGCGCCCTCGATCAAGCCGGGGATGTCGGCGAGGACGAGCTGCCGCTCGTCGGATTCCAGCGTGCCCAGCACCGGCTCGACGGTCGTGAACGGGTACGCGGCAACCTTCGGCGCCGCCCGCGTCAGCCGCCGCAGAAGCGACGACTTCCCGGCGTTCGGCTGGCCCACCAGGCCGGCGTCGGCGAGCAGCTTGAGCCGCATCTCGATCCAGCCGGAATCGCCGTCCAATCCCCGCTCGGCAAAACGCGGTGCCTGACGAGTCGAGCTGGCGAAGCGCTTATTGCCATGCCCCCCCAGGCCTCCGGCCGCCACCACGGCTCGCTGGCCGGGCTGGACGAGGTCGTACCGCCCGTCCTCCAGGCCCTCGACCTGCGTCCCGGGCGGCACCGGGATCTCCCGGTCCTTCCCCCGCGCCCCGTGCTGCTGCTTGCCGCGACCGTGAGCGCCCCGCGCCGCACGGAAATGCCGCGCGCGGTGAAGCGCGGCCAGATCGCGCTTGGACGGGTCGCACACCACGACGACATCTCCGCCCCGGCCCCCGTCACCCCCGTCGGGGCCACCGCGCGGCACATGGGCCTCGCGGCGAAAGCTCACGCAGCCGTCGCCCCCACGCCCTCCCTCGACGTAGATCTTCGCTCGGTCGTAGAGCACGACGTGACTATCGCAGGCGCCAGTCGGCCCGCGGGATGGCCGGCCCGATGGGTGGGACCCTTAGTCTTCCGGTCGTGCGCGCAGGCGACGCACTGTGGAACCCGTTGACCGGTGAGAAGGCGCTGCTCGTCGAATCGGCCGAGGAGAGCGGCGGCGCCCGGATCGTCTGCGACTTCGCCGTCGAGGCGGGCGGATTCGTCCCAGGTGGCGAGCATGTCCACGACCACTGCGCCGAGCACTTCGAGGTCAGGGCGGGGCAGATCACCTTCGTAATGGACGGAGAAGAGCGCACGATTTCGCCCGGCGAGCAAGCGACCGTGGTGCCCGGGACCTGGCACCGGTGGTGGAACGCCGGGGACGGCGAGGTCCAGATCCGCACCCGGGTTGAGCCGGCGATGCGCTTCGAGGAGGCAATAGCCGTGGTCTGGGGCCTGTGCGCCGACGGGCACACGAACAGCGACGGAGTTCCCACTCCGCTGCTCGGAGCCCTCCTGGCCACCCGGTATCGCCGTGAGATGCGCTACCGCAAGCCGCCCGATCTACTGCAGAGGATCCTGTTCCCGCCGCTCGCCGCGTTCGCGCGGCTGCGGGGCCTGGAAAAAACCATCGAGCGTTACCTCGATCCTGCCACCCATCCCAGCGTCGAGGCGGGCCTCGGCCGCCTCCCGGATCAGGTGATGCGGCGAGTTACTCCCTGACGGAGACCACGCGGCCCTTGTGGCCCGCCTTGAACTCGACCACGCCGGGGCGGGTCGCGAAGATCGTATGGTCCCGGCCCAGGCCGGTGCCGTCGCCCGGGCGGAAGCGGGTGCCGCGCTGGCGCACGATGATCTCGCCTCCGCCTACCGTCTGACCGGCGAAGATCTTCACCCCCAGGTACTTGGGGTTGGAGTCGCGCCCGTTGCGGCTTGAGCCAAGTCCCTTCTTGTGCGCCATCGTCAGTCCTTCTTAGCAGACGACGACCGCCTGGTCGTCGAAGTCGTGCGCGTGGTCCGCGCCTTGCCGCCACTCGCGGGCTTCTTCGCCGCCGGCTTCGCCTTGGTGGCGGGCTTCTTGGCGGCGGGCTTCCTCGCCGCCGGCTTCTTCGCCGGCGGCTTTTCGGCAGCGGGCTTTTCAGCGGCGGGCTTCTCGGCCGCCGGCTTCTTGGCCGCCGGCTTACGGGACAGCAGGCTCACCTCCGTCACCTCGAGCCGGGTCAACTCCTGCCGGTGGCCGGCGCGGCGACGGTAGCCCTTCTTGGGCTTGTATTTGACGACGCGCAGCTTGGGGCCGCGCAGGTGCTCTGCGACCACGGCCTCGACCTTCACCTTCTCGAGCGCCCCACCGTCGAGCACCACCTCGCCGTTGCCGCGATACATAACCGCTCGCAGACTGACCTTCGCCCCCTCTTTGGCAGGCAGGTGCTCGACCACCAGGCTGGTGCCCTTCTCGACGCGGTACTGCTTGCCGCCGGATTCGACTATCGCGTAGCTAGTCGCCATCGGAGTTCGTGCCGTTGGACGCCCTGGCGCGGGAACGGCGCCTGCCGCCTCGCCGGCCGCGGCGCCGTCGGGAGGTCGGCGATTCTACGGAACCACCGTCAGGGGCATCGGGGGCGGCGTCAGAGCCGTCGCCCGCCCCATCGATCAGCGAGGCCTTCGCCGCCGAGCGCTCGACGCTCTCGATCCGCACCAGGCGCCGATCGCCGACGAACCGCCCACCTCCGTTGACGCTGATGATGTAGGAGTCCACACGGGCCACGGCGTCGTCGACGTTGTACATGTGCGGCTCCTCGATCCGCACCAGGACCTCGTCGCCGACCTGGAACGGCAGCGCACGCTCCTCGATCTTGGCCCGGGTGCCGCTCTCGACCACCTCGAAGGTGTCGAGCGGCAGCGCCTCGCCGCCCTCGAAGTGGAAGTGCTTGCCGGACTTCTCTTCGAGCTCGTGCAGAGGGCTGTCCGCACGCAGGAGCTGAGCCGCCACCCGCGGGTGCACTCGCACCAGGAACGCCTCGGGCCCGCCGCGCTTGGAGCCGGCGTCCACGACGTCGCGCAGACTCCGCACCACCTGGATCGCGACCGTTTCCTCCGACTCGACGACGCCCTCGCCGTCGCATGTGGGGCAGCGCTTGGTGAGGATCTCCCGCACCCCGTCGGTGACGTTCTGGCGTGTCATCTCGACCAGGCCGAGCGGCGAGACGTCCATCACGTAGCTCTTCGTCTTGTCGGCGTCCAGCGAACGGCGCAGCGTCTTCAGGACCTGGTCGCGATTTCGCGCCCGGGCCATGTCGATGAAGTCGATCACGATGATGCCGCCGATGTCGCGGAGGCGCAGCTGGCGCACGACCTCTTCCGCCGCCTCCACGTTGACCCTCGTGATCGTGTCCTCGAGCCGCCCCTTTCCGCGCCCGGTGAAGCTGCCCGTGTTCACGTCGATCACCGTCAGGGCCTCGGCGTAGTCGATCATCAGGTAGCCGCCCGAGTTCAGGTCAACCCGACGGGAGAGCACTGATCGGTACGCCTCCTCGACGCCTTCGCGCTCGAACAGCGGCTCGGGGTCCGTGTAGAGCTCGACGAAGGTAACCAGCTCCGGTGCCGTGCGCTGGAAGAAGCTCGTCACCCGATGGTGCTGCTTCTCGTCGTCGATGATCGCCCCGTCGAACTCCTTGCTCAGCACGTCGCGCAGGACGCGGATCGAAAGGTCGGCCTCCTGGAACACCATGTCGGGCGCCTTGACCTCGGCGGCGCGGCGCTCGACGACCTCGTAAAGCTTCCGCAGGTAGGCGATGTCGCGCTCGAAGTCGGCCTTCCGAGCGCCCTGGGCGGCGGTCCGCACGATCACGCCGCCCTGGCCCTCGTGGATGTTCTGGAGCAGCTTGCGCTGCCGCTCGCGCTCCGAGTCCGAAAGCCGGCGGCTGGCCCCCACCCCGGCGCCCTGGGGCATGTAGACGAGGTAGCGGCCCGCGATCGACAGCTGCATCGAGAGTCGCGCTCCCTTGGTCTTGAGCGGGTCCTTGACGACCTGGACCAGGACCTCCTGGCCCGGCTTGATCAGCTCATCGATCCGGCGCCCCTGGCCCCGGCCGCGCCGGGGGGCGGCCTCCCCGCCCGGAAGGACGATCTCGTCCACGTGCAGGAAGCCGTTTCGCTCCAGGCCGATGTCCACGAAGGCGGCCTCCATGCCGGGGAGGACGTTGTCGACCACCCCCTTGTAGATGTTGCCGACGATCGACCGCTGACCTCGGCGCTCGACGTAGAGCTCGGCGACCTTCCAGTCGCCGTTCCTCTCGCGCGGAGCGTCCTTGGATGCGCCGGCAGGCTCTTCGCGGTCGCGCGTAGGACGACGCCCGCGCTGGCGGCCGCTTGGCCGGGCAGCGCCCTTGCTCTCGAGCACCGCTACGCGGGTCTCGCCAGCGTCAACTGAAACCAGTATGCGTTTTTTCAATTACTCACCTCAAGAGTTGGGTCGAGATCCGCTCAGCGGAGCAGATCCGCCCTGCTCTTGGAGGTGAGCCGCGCCTGGACGTAGATGCTTTGCAGGAGTCCGAGCGCCATGAAGGTCACGACGACGGACGATCCTCCGAAGCTCATCAACGGGAGCGTGATGCCGGTCACGGGCATGATGCCGATGGCAACGCCGACGTTCACGAACACCTGGCACATGAACATCGCGGCTAACGCGCCTGCTATCAGGCTCCCGTATAAGTTCTTCGAAAGCGTCATGATGCGCAGCGCCCTCCAAATCAGCAGGGCGTAGAGGGATAGGACGAAGGCGGCACCGACGAAGCCGAATCGTTCTCCGACGACGGAGAAGATGAAGTCCGTGGTGCGATCGGGGACGAAGCCGTTCTCGGTTTGGGTCGAGTCGTCTCCACGTCCCGTCTTGCCGCCGGATCCGACGGCGATCAGAGACTGATTGATCTGATACGTAGCGTCGCGGGGATCCTGGCTCGGACTCAGGAACGAAGTCAATCGCTCCTGCTGGTAGTCCTTGAGCACCGGATGACCGACCGCCGGCGCGATCACGAGCACCGCCGAAACGGCGGCGGCCAAGAGCGTCCCGAGCAGCGCGAAGTGCGTCCAGCGCACCCCGGCCACGAACAGGATCGCAAGCGTGATCACGACGTAGGTGACGGCGGTCCCGAGGTCCGGCTGCATGAACACGATCAGTGCCGGCACGAAGCCCAGCAGCAACAGACGCGCCGTTTGCTGGCTCTCCTTGACTCGGCGGCCGCGATCGATCGCGAACCCGGCCAGGGCTGCGATCAGCAGCACCTTGGCCAGCTCCGACGGTTGGAATGTGAAGAAAGGAAGCTCTATCCATCGCTTCGAGCCCCGCGTGGCCTGGCCCAGAAGCAGCACCAAGACGATGCTGCTGATCATCACCGTGTAGAGGCCGACGCGCAGCTCCCTGAAACGAGAGTAGTCGACTCGGGCCAGCGCGAGCATCAAGGCGATACCGATCACCGCGTAGATCGCCTGGCGAATGACGTAGTAGTACGGCTCGTGGGGAACGTCGCCGCCGGTCACCGCGCCCAGCGTGAAGAGCCCGAAGCCGATCAGCCCGAGGGAGGCGAACAGGAGCAGCGGGTCGAGGCCGAGCACCCCGCCGCGCTCGGCGGCGCCCGCCGCACGGTGCTCGTCGAATGGGCGCGGATAGGCGTCGGACACCGTCATTCGTAGCCGCCCCCCGTCGACGCACCGGCGCAGGATCCCCCCCGTAACTTCTTGGCCGCCTTCTTCTTGCCGGCGGTCGCCGCGCTGTAGTAGGACTCGAGGATCTTGCAGGCCACGGGCGCTGCCGCGTCGACTCCGAAGCCCCCCTGCTCGATCGTCGCGGCGACCACGATGTCAGGGTTGGGATAGGGGGCAAGCGCGACGTACCAGGACTGATCCGCCTGGCCGATGCGCTCCGCGGTCCCGGTCTTGCCGGCCATCGGGATCGGGAAATTGCCGAACACCGAGTAGGAGGTGCCGCCAGGCGACTGGGCCGCCATGTGAATGCCCTCGAGGATCGCCTGTCGGTACTGCGGGGCGATATCCAGGTGGCGCTGGGGCGCCGGATCGATCTCCTGCACCACCCGACCGCTCGCGTCATCGACCGACATCCCGACGTGGGGCCTGACTACATCGCCTCCGTTGGCGATCGTGGAGTAGGCGACCGCCATCTGCAGTGGGTTCGTCTGCAGGTCTCCCTGGCCCACGGCAAGGTTGACGTTGTCGCCCACGGTCCATGGCCGGTCCGTCTCTCCCTCCTTATAGAGCTCGTCGCGCCACTCCGGGCTCGGTAGCAGGCCGGTTCCCTCGCCCGGGATGTCGATCCCGGTCGTGTGGCCGATCCCGAGCTCCGTCGCCCAGTGCTGCTGCGCGTCCCCCCCGTGCTCGTAGAGGTCGGCCCCGACGTTGTAGAAGAAGACGTCGGAGGAGACCTGGAGGGCCTCGGGTAGCTGGAGTGCGCCGTACGAAGCGCCCCCCGCGTTGTGGAACGAGAGGCCGCCGATCGTGAACGTGCCCCCGTCGACGATCGTGGTGCTCGGCGTCAGCACACCGCTCTCCAGCGCGGCGATAGACGTAATCGGCTTGAAGGTGGAGCCCGTTGGATACAGGCCCTGGATGGCGCGATCGGTATATGGGGACCCGGCGTTGTCGGAGAAGATCTGGTCGATGGTCGACTGAGGGATCACCGGCTTGGTGAACACCGAGGGGTCGTAGGTGGGCGACGAGCCGAGTCCCAGGATCGCGCCGTCCCGCACGTTCATGACCACGAAAGCGCCGGGGGTGCTGAAGCTTCCCAAGGCTGCCTCGCCGGCCGCCTGCACGCGGCTGTCGATCGTCAACAGCAGGTTGTCTCCCGCTCGAGGCTCCGTCTGGCTGAGCACGCCGCCCGTCGGTTGGCCTTGTGCGTCGACCTGAACTCGCGTCATGCCGTTCGTGCCTCGCAGGACGTTGTCGTACGTGTTCTCGACGCCCGACTGGCCCACCTGGTCGCCGGGCACCAACCCCTGGTAGCGGGCCTCCTTGAGCTGATCCTCGGTGACCTCGCGCACGTAGCCGAAGATCTGGGCCGCCAGGCTGCCGTTCGGG
This sequence comes from Solirubrobacterales bacterium, assembly GCA_035573435.1. GTDB lineage: Bacteria > Actinomycetota > Thermoleophilia > Solirubrobacterales > 70-9 > AC-56. The sequence goes on along the minus strand of DATMZR010000006.1, from coordinate 151,077 downwards.
TAGTTGCGCACGTACACGTGCTGCACGCTCACTCCCGGGTACTGCGCCTGATTCTCGCGCAGGTAGTAGACGAGGTCGTAGTTCACGTCGCGCTTCAGGGTCACCGGGTTCGCGGGCAGCTCCTTCGTCTGCTTGCGCAGCTGCTCCTGGATCTGGTCGGGAGACATGCCAATCGCCTGGCCCAGGCGGGCGAATTCCTGCTGGCGCTTGCGGTGCGAGCGCGGCAGCTCGGTCGGCTGGAGCTGGAGGGCCAGGGCCGCCCGGTTGGAGACGAGGACATGTCCGTTTCGGTCCACGATCTCTCCGCGCGGTGCCCGCACCGTGATCTCGCGAACCTGGTTGTTCTGGGCCGCCCTCAGGTACTTGTCTCCCGACAGCACCTGGAGGTACCAGAGGCGGAAGAACACGAGCGAGAACATGATCAGCGCAAGGCCGCTGAGAATGGCCACGCGAACCGCGAACTGGGCCGGCATCAGCGGTCGCTCCCGCTCGTTGAACATCACGAGTAACCCGCGGCCCGCCTGATGCGTCGCCCTCGCGCCCTGCCGGCCCGTGCCAGGCCGCGCGTGATCGGGCTCCTTGCCCCGAGCACGGCGAGGTCGTCGATCAGGGCCGGCCGCAGGGCCCGGCGGATCAGCGGATAGATCGGGATCGTGAGCAGCACGGCCAGCAGGCCCTGAATGAAGATCTCCCTCAGAACCAGGAGGCTGACCGTCGTGTGGACGCCAAGCATCAGCTGGATCGCCGCGAACCCGGCCGCGGCGGCAGTCGTCAACGCCCCCGCCAAGAGCGGGGGGATAAGCGAGTTGGATACCTCCGCCCCCTCGCGGAAGCGGCCGGCGAGGTACCCGGCGCCGAGCAGGACCAGCGATGAGACTCCAAGCGTTTGGAGCAGCGCCGAATCGAGCAGCAACCCGGCGGCGAAGCCGCACACGGCCCCGACCATCACGCCGCCCAGCAGGCCGAGCGAGACGACCATCAGCGGAACCACGTTCGGCGTCGTCCCGAAAAGGGTCAGGTAGGAGAAGAACGAGATCTGGAGCACGATTGTGACCACCACGATCAGCGCGATCCGGAGGGCTATCCGCCAGGTGACGATCATCCAGGCACCCCCGGCCGTGTCGGCCCGCCGGTGGCGACCTGCACGTAGTCGAGCTCGCGCATGTCGGTATACGGAGTCACGTGCACCCGCTGGTAGGGCTGCTGTTCCCCCACGGACGCGTCGCTCACCTTGCCGATCGGGATCCCCGGCGGGAAGGCGGAGGAGATCGTGCCGTTGCTCCACCCCGCCGTGACGAGTATCTGACCCCGTTGGATCGGCTGATTGGGATCGATGAAGTCCAACAGCAATTGATCTGGATCACCCACCTCCGGCTCGGCCACGCCCTGGGGGCCGTTGGGCAACACCCGGGCCGAGACGGAGCTGCGGTCGTCGGTGATCAGGGTGACCACCGCCGTCCCGTGGGTGACGTCCGTGATCCGGCCGGCGAGCCCGTCGCCGGTGACCACCGGGTCGTCCACCTTCACCCCGGCGCTGGAGCCCTTGTCGATGGTCACAGTCGAGTACCAGACGGTCGGGGAGCGCGCGATGACGCGCGCAGTCACCGGCTCATAACCTGCCAGCGTGCCCTGCCGGTCGAGGCCGAGCAGCCCGCGAAGCTGCTCGTTCTCGCCCTCGGCCGACTGCGCCTCGGCAAGCTGTGACCGCAGCTGCTCGACCTCGCTGCGCAAGTCGTCGTTCTCGCCCCTGGCGCTGAAGGTCTCGTCGACCCAGTTGACCAGGTCGCGGGCCGGCTTCAGGGCGCGGGTGGCCCCCTCCTCGAGCGGGCCGAAGACCGACGCCACGGCCCGTTGCATCGAGTGCAGCGGGCCGCCCTCGGCCTCCGAGAACTGAGTCGAGAGCAAAACCAAAGCCGCGACGACCAAAAGTACGAGGATCGCGCGGCGCCTTCTGACCTGCTTCCGGTACACAGCGCCCGGCGCCGCCTATCCCGAGCCGATCAAGCCGCGGCGGTGGGAGTTTCTGCTCATCCGGTGGATGGCCTCGAACTCCTCCAGCGAGCGGCCCGAGCCAACCGCCACGCAGGTGAGCGGCGACTCGGTCAGCTGGGCCGGCATCTGGCACTCCTCGCGCAGGCGATGGTCCATGCCCTGAAGCAGGGCGCCGCCTCCAGCCAGGGTGATGCCCCGGTCCATGATGTCTCCAGCCAGCTCGGGCGGGGTGCGGTCCAGGGTGTCCTTCACCGCCACCACGATCTGGTTGATCGGCTCCTCGAGGGCCGAGCGCACCTCGGTCGAGGTGAGCATGATCGTCTTGGGCAACCCGGTGACCATGTCCCGCCCCCGGATCTCCGTGGTCACCTCTTCCGGCAGCGGCGCAGCCGAGCCGATCTCGAGCTTCACCTCCTCGGCAGTCTGCTGGCCGATCAACAGCTTGTGCTCGTGCTTGCAGTAGTTGACGATCGCGTCGTCCTGCTCGTCACCGCCGATCCGGATCGACTCCGACACCACGATCCCGCCGAGCGAGATCACCGCGACCTCGCTGGTGCCGCCGCCGACGTCCAGGACCATGCTCCCTGTCGGTTCGCCGACCGGCAGCCCCGCCCCGATCGCCGCCGCCATCGGCTCCTCGATCAGGTAGGCCTGGCGGGCACCAGCCGACAGGCAAGCCTCCTCGACGGCGCGCTTCTCGACGCCGGTGACACCCGAGGGAACGCAGACCACCACCCGGGGATGCGCGAACCGGTTCTGGTGGACGCGCTGGATGAAGTGGCGCAGCATCTCCTCTGTGACGTCGAAGTCGGCGATCACACCATCCTTGAGGGGTCGAATGGCGCGGATCGTGCCCGGCGTGCGACCGAGCATCCGCTTCGCTTCCACACCCACGGCGTGCACCTCGCCGGTGCGGGCATCCACGGCCACCACGGAGGGCTCCGAGAGCACGATCCCGCGCCCCCGAACGTAGACGAGGGTATTCGCGGTGCCGAGGTCGACGGCCATGTCGCGGCCACCGAAACCACCTAGGTTGCTGAACAGGCCCATCAGTTGGGGGGTTGGGTCGAGGGAAGCGGTCGGCGCGAGCGGCAGCTCGCACACACCTAGAGGCGGCCGTCGGAGGCCGCGCCGCGCGCGGAGTGTAGCGAACGCCAAAGCAGCCTCAATTGCAGGATGACCCCCCGGTGCCAACATTCACGATCGACCTGAGGGTTAGTCTCTGGGGATCGTTTTGGCCCCCTCATCGATGCTCGATTCGTCCCCATGTCAGGGCCCTTGTACCGGGGTAACGGCGGCGAGCAGCTCTGGCGCCAAATCGAAGAGCAGCCTCAGCGGCAGGCCGACGACATTCGAGAAGTCACCCTCAACGCGCTCTACCAGGAGGGAGCCCAGGCCCTGGATCGCATAGGCGCCGGCGCGGTCCTGCCATTCCCCGGAGGCGAGGTAGGCATCAAGGGTGGCTCGGTCCAGCTCGCGGAAGGTGACGTCCGTCCCGGCCACGCCCGAGCGCTCGCGTGGTTCCTCATCCGAAGGGTCGGCGGGCTGCAGGACGAGGCCGCTGAGCACTGTATGGGTGCGGCCGGCGAGCATCTGGAGGCGCTCGCGGGCCTCGTCTCGCGTGCCGGCCTTGCCGAGCAGGTGCCCGTCGATGACCACCTCGGTATCCACCCCCAGCGCGATCGCGCTCTTGCCCGCATGGTCCGCTTCTCTCAGCCCGGCGGCCGCCTTGCGGCGAGCGTTTTCGACCACGACCACCTCCGGAACTCCTTCCGCCAGCTCGTCGACCTCAGGGACCACCAGCTCGAAGGGGATCCCGAGCACGCCCAGGATCTCGCGCCGCCTCGGTGACGCGGAAGCGAGGATCAGCGTCAATCGAGATCTGGAAACCAGAGCGCGATCTCGCGCGCTGCCGACTCGTCTGAGTCGGAGCCGTGGACCAGGTTGAACGTCACCTCCACGGCGAAGTCGCCACGGATCGAGCCGGGTCCCGCCTCGAGCGGATTCGTCGCCCCGATCACCTGTCGAGCGGCGGCGACCGCCCCGGGCCCCTCGAGCACCGCCGCGACCAATGGCCCGCTGGTGATGAACTCGACCAGCTCGCCGAAGAACGGCTTCTCGGCGTGCTCCGCGTAATGACGGCCGGCGAAGGCATCGTCGATGTGAAGCTGTCGCAGGGCGGCGATGCGCAGGCCCTTTCGCTCGAATCGCGCCAGCACCTCGCCGGTGAGGCCGCGCTCGAAGGCGTCGGGCTTGATCAGGACCAGTGTCCTGGCCTTCTTGAGCTCGGCGCTCACGGGGCGGGAAGGCTACCGGTGTGCGCGGGCGGCTACGAGGCGGTGGCCGGCCTGGGCCGATCCTCCCCGGGCGCCTCCCGAGTTGGCGGAGAGGCTGCGGGGGAGCGCCCGGACCCCGGCTGGCGCTTGGCGGCGCGGTCAGCCTGGCGCGCGCTGGCGGGCCGCACCGAACGCGGCTTGGCGGCGCGACCCTGCTGGGCGGGGGTACGCCGGGTCTTCGGTCGCGGGGTGCGCTTCTGGCGGGCGCCTCGCGACGGCAGCTCATCCTCCGAAGCGCGCCGGGCGGGCTCGGCGCGCCGCGGCGGCGGAGCCGCGCGGCGCTGCGGCGTCTCGCAGTACGGACAGACCGTCCAGCGTGGGTCGATCGGCTTCTTGCAGGCCTCGCACGGATCCTTCACCCGAGCGCTGCAGTCCGGACACCGGAGATAGGTGCGCTCGATGGGGTAGCCGCAGTTGGGGCAGGACTGTTCCTCCAGCTGCCGGACGCGAAGCTCCGCGGCCCGGATCTCGAGCTCGCGCTCCCGGGCATCCTCCAGAAACTCCGGTGGACGAAGGATCGTGTAGACGATCGTCCCGACGAACGGAAACAGCGAGGCGCCGGTGGCGCATGCCACCAGGAACGGGTCCGTGATCCGGCGGCGGGCGTCCAGGAAGGTCCACGCTACGAGGGCAAGCCAGATGACGACAGCGAACACCACGACGAGGTTGACGAACAGGTTGAGGCCCTCGTCCGTGATGCCGAAAAGCGCTACGAGCATGGTGAGCCCCGCATGAGCTGAGGGCGGAGTGTACTTCGTTAAGAGCGGGACAAACCCTGGTTCTCCGGGGCTGACCTAGACCTCGGCTACAGGAAGAGCCTTCCGAACACGTAGCCGAGCCCGAAGAAGACCAGGATCACGATCGCCACGACGGTGGCGACCAACCCCATCATCTGGAGGAGCTCAGAGCGCGCCTCGCGGTCCATGCGCACCGGGCCGAGGTTAGCGCGTCACGCGTAGGACAAGAGATAGTGAGACCCCGTGACCAGCGCGACTCCGCCCTGCCCGCGCGCGAGCTCGCGAGCTCGCTCAACGGCCGCCGCCGGCTCGGGGACCGCGTCGACCGCGGTCAGGCCCGCGTCGCGGGCCAATTCCGCCAGTCGCGCCGCGTCCGTAGCCGCGGCGCCGGGTCGACCGGCTCGCGCCAGACGTTCGCCTGGGAGCTCCGTGCATATGGCGGCCGCGAGACGCGGCGCGAGCGCCGCCAGCACCCCGGCGGCGTCCTTGTCCGCCAGGCTCGCGAGGCAGGCCACAACCGGCGCCTGGCCCACCGCCTCAGGCAGCGCCTCCGCCAGCGCGCGGGCACCGTCGGGGTTGTGCGCCGCATCGAGAATCACGGGCGGGTCCCCCTCCAAGAGCTGGACGCGCCCCGGCAGCTCGAGTCCCTCGGCGACGGTTTGCACCCGGTCGTGGTCGAGGGCTCCGAGGGTGGCGCCGGCGACGGCCGTGGCCACGGCGAAGTTTCGCCGCTGGTAGGCGCCCGGGACGGCGAGTCGCACACCGGGATCGAGCTCGCCGGCCGCGATCAGGCGGGCGTTTCGCTCGGCAGCTGTTCGTATCGCCAGCTCGCGAGCCCCTTCGTCGAGCCGCCCGATCACGAGCGTCGTGTGGTCGCGCAGTACGGCGAGCTTCTCGGCGGCGATCGCCTCCTGCGTGTCGCCCAGCCACTCCGTGTGCTCCAGGCCGACCGAGGTCAGCACCGTGGCCCCCGAGGGCAACACGTTGGTGGCGTCCAGCCGGCCCCCCAGCCCGGCTTCGATCACGCCGAACTCGACCCCCGCGGACGCGAGAGCGACGAAGGCGATTGCTGTGACCGCCTCGAACTGGGTCACGGACTCATCCTCGGCCAGGGTCCGGTTGACAGTCTCGATCGACTGCGCGACCCGCTCGGCCGCCGCCGCGAACTCGCCGGGAGCGATCTCGGCGCCACCGATCCGAACCCGCTCGGACCAGCGCTCTGTGTGCGGGGAGAGATAGACGCCGACGGCCTTCCCGTGGGCTCGCAGCAGCGCCCCCGTCATCTCCGCCACCGACGACTTGCCGTTTGTGCCGACGACATGGATCGAGGCGAAGCGGTGCTGCGGCATGCCCAGCAGCGATACCAACCGCCGGATGCGCTCCAGGCCCAAGCGCCAGCCGAAGGGCTCCAGCGAGACCAGATAGGCCTCGACGTCGAAGCTGGGGCTCAGTCTTCGAGCTCCTCGAGCTCGGCCCGGTAGGTGGTGAGCTTCTCCCGCTCGGCCTCGACGACGTCAGCCGGCGCATTGCTCACGAAACCCCGGTTCTCCAGCTTGCGCTCGGCGCGCTCCACCTCCCCGCGCAGCGTCTCGCGCCTCTCCGCGATCCGGCGACGGACTTCGTCGGCATCCACCTCCGCCGAGGAGACGATCTCCAGCCGGCCAAACGACGCCAGCGCCTCGCCCTCCGCCCCATCGAACGAAAGCCGCGCCAGCCGTCCGACCAGCTCGTGGGGCGCCGCGCCCTCTTCGGCGACGCGGGCCGGCAGCACGCTGCTCGGGGCAACCCCCACGAGATCGCGCCAGCGCCGCACGCTCCGGGTGAGCTCGATTGACGTTTCGACCTCGCGCTCGGCAGTTGGGTCACGGAGCGCACCGTCGACCCCCGGAAACGGGTGGACGACCAGCATCGGGGGGCCGTCGTCCCCGGCGGCGGCCCGCAGGTAGGAATAGATCTCCTCGGTCACGAACGGGACCATCGGATGGGCGAGGGTGAGCGTCTGCTCGAGGATCCACACGAGCGTCTGCGCCGCCTCTGCTTCGCCCTCGTAGAGCCGGGGCTTGACGATCTCCAGGTACCAGTCACAGAGCTCGGACCAGAAGAAGCGGTACAGCTCGAGCGCCGCGTGGGCGAAGTCGTATGAGTCCAGGTTGCGCGTCACCACCTCGATCGCCGCCTGAAGCCGAGAGAGGATCCAGCGATCCTCGACCCGCAACGGTCGGGGGCCCGGTACGACCGTTCCGGCGGCTTGCCCCTCATGGGCTGAGAGGCCCGCGTTCAGGAGGATCAGTCGCGACGCGTTCCACATCTTGTTTGCCAGGTCCTGCCCCTGCTGAATCCGATCGGCGGAATACCGCACGTCCTGGGCAGACGACATGGCGAGCAGCCCGAAGCGGACCCCGTCCGCGCCGTGCGCCTCGATCTCGTCGAGCGGATCGATGCCGGTCCCAAGGCTCTTCGACATCCGTCGCCCATCGGGGGCCTGGATCACCGAGGTGATGTACACGTCCTCGAAGGGGTTCTCCCCGGTGAACTCGAGCCCCATCATCACCATGCGGGCCACCCAGAGAAAGATGATGTCCCGCGCCGTGACCAGCGTGTCGGTGGGATAGAAGGCGCGAAGCTCGGGCGCCTCGTCGGGCCAGCCGAGGACCGCGAACGGCCACAGGGCGGAGCTGAACCAGGTATCCAGCACGTCCTCGTCGTGGCGCAGGGCGCCGCCGCACGCCCCGCAGCGCTCGGGAGGCTCCACGGCGACGTAGGTCTCCTCGCAGGCATCGCAGTACCAGACCGGCAGCCGGTGCCCCCACCAGAGCTGGCGAGAGATGCACCAGGGGCGAAGCTGGTACATCCAGTCGAGATAGACCCCCTTCCACCGGTCGGGGACGAAGCGAATATGGCCGCGCTCCACCACCTCCGTCGCCGGCTTCGCCAGCTCGTCCATGCGGCAGAACCACTGCAGCGAGATCAACGGCTCGATTCGCTCGCCCGAGCGGTGCGAATAGGGAACCGAGTGAACGTACGGCTCCTCGCCCCGAATCAGCCCCTGCTCGCGGAGCGCGGCCAGCACCGCCTCCCTCGCCTCCTCGGTTGTGAGCCGTGCGAACGGCTCACCGGCGCCGTCAGTCATCCGGCCGTCCTCGCCGATCACGGTGACCTCTTCGAGGCCGTGGGCGCGGCCGATCTCGAAGTCGTTCGGGTCGTGACCCGGGGTTACCTTGAGCGCGCCGGTGCCGAATTGCGGGTCGACATACTCCTCCGCGATCACCGGGAGCCGGCGGCCCACCAGCGGCAGAACGCAATGGCTGCCGATCAGATCCCGATAGCGCTCATCGGCCGGGTTCACCGCCACGGCCGTATCGGCCAGCATCGTCTCGGGCCGCACGGTGGCGACGGTCAGGACCCTGTCCGAGTCCTCGACGGGATAGTCGATCGCGTACAGCGTGTCCTCGACCTCGCGGTTCTCGACCTCGAGATCGGAGATCACCGAGCGCGAGCCGACGTCCCAGTTGACCATGTAGGTGTCGCGGTATATGTAGCCCTTCTCATAGAGGCTGATGAAGACGCGGTAGACGGCGCGCACGTAGCCGTCGTCGAGCGTGAAGCGCTCCCGCTCGTAGTCGCACGAGGCCCCAATCCGCTTCAGCTGCTCGACGATCTGCGATCCGTACTTCTCCTTCCATGCCCAGGCTCGCTCCAGAAAGGCATCACGGCCGAGCTCGTTTCGCGACGTCCCCTCCGCCCGCAGCTCCTTCTCCAGCACAGCGTGTACGGCAATGCTCGCGTGATCGGTGCCCAGCGCCCACATCGTGTTCCGGCCCCGCATCCGGTTCAGTCGCACCAGCGCGTCCTGGATCGTGCCGTTCAGCGCGTGGCCCATGTGCAGTGCGCCGGTCACGTTCGGCGGCGGGATCGCGATGGAGAAGTTGTCGGCAGCCGTCCCGTCGGCAGGCGGGTGAAAGTAGCCTCCCTCCAGCCACCGCTCGAGGATCCGCCCCTCGACCTCGGAGGGCTCGTAACGAGTGGTTGCCTCGAGTCGTGCGCGGCGCTCGGCGTCCATCCGGGCGCCGATCTTAGTCAGGCAGACTCTTCCTCCAACTCGTCCACCTCAGTCGGAGCGCTCGGGGTGGCCTCGGTGACCAGCGTGGGCTTCAGCCCCTTCTGGATCGTCTCCTTCGTGATGACGCACTTGCGCACGTCGCGGCGTGAGGGAAGCTCGAACTGCACGTCCAGCAGCGTCTCCTCGAGGATCGACCGCAGACCGCGGGCGCCGACCTCGCGCTCGAGCGCCTTGTCGGAGATCGCACCGAGCGAGTCCTGCGCGAAGACGAGCTCGATCTCGTCGAACTCGAAGAAGCGCTCGAATTGTCGCGTCAGCGCGTTGCGCGGCTCGGTGAGGATCGTGATCAGGTCGTCGCGGGTCAGCTGGTGGATCGCCGCGACCACCGGCAGACGGCCGATGAACTCCGGGATCAGGCCGTACTCCATCAGGTCCTCCGGGAGGACCTGCTCGAACAGCTCCCCGGTGTCCTTTTGGTCGCGGGAGCGGATGGAGGCGCCGAAGCCCACGCCCTTGTGTCCGATCCGCCGCTCGATCAGCTTGTCCAGGTTCGCGAACGAGCCGCCGCAGACGAACAGGATGTTCGTGGTGTCGATGGTCAGGAACTCCTGGTGCGGATGCTTGCGCCCGCCCTGCGGCGGCACCGAGGCGGTGGTCCCCTCGAGAATCTTCAGCAGCGCCTGCTGCACTCCCTCGCCGGAGACGTCACGCGTGATCGAGGGGTTGTCCGCCTTCCGGGCGATCTTGTCCACCTCGTCGATGTAGATGATCCCCGTCTCGGCCTTCTTGACATCGAAGTCGGCTGCCTGGATCAGCTTCAGAAGGATGTTCTCGACGTCCTCGCCGACGTAGCCTGCCTCCGTGAGCGCCGTGGCGTCGGCGATCGCGAAGGGAACGTTCAGGATCCGGGCGAGCGTCTGGGCGAGCAGCGTCTTGCCGCAGCCGGTCGGGCCGAGCAAGAGGATGTTGGACTTCTGGAGCTCGACGCCCTCGTCGCCGCTCTGCATCATCTGGACGCGCTTGTAGTGGTTGTAGACGGCAACGGAGAGCGCCCGCTTGGCGGTCTCCTGGCCCACCACGTACTCGTTGAGGACGGCGTGGATCTCCTTGGGCTTCGGCAGGCTCTCGAGCTCGAAGCTGGGCGGGGAGGCGAGCTCCTCGTCGATGATCTCGTTGCAGAGATCGATGCACTCGTCGCAGATGTAGACGCCGGGGCCGGCGATCAGCTTCTTGACCTGGCGCTGAGACTTCCCGCAGAAGCTGCAGAGAAGCTGCTCGTTCGAGTCGGTTGGGCGTGCCACCGTTGGTCTCCCTTCAACGACTGCGCCGGACCGTCACCCACGCAGGTTACGACACGGGCGGCGCCGGCTTGGATCCTGGTTGTTACTAGGCAGAGGCTTCTGTCCCTGCACGCGGGGGCGGGCTTGCAGCCCGGCTGCCCTATAAGGTGCGCGCCCAAGAGGTTCGGGGGAGGCTCGAACCGGGGCAAAGGGAGGACGAGTGAAGCGCGTAGCCATCGGTGCAGGCCTGATCGTCACGCTGGCGTTCGCAGCGGCCGCACTCGCCAACATCCGCCACTACCACGGCCACACCGAGGGGGGCGGCAAGGTCCGGTTCGTGACCAAGGTACGCGGCGACGGAGAGGCGACCAAGGTGCGGAGGTTCGTCTTCAACCGCGTCCCCATGCAATGCGACGACGGCGGCTCGACGGTCGGAGACGCCGGCAATCCTCCGCCGGCGATGAAGGTGAACGACGAGAACAGGTTCCACGGCAAGTTCACCTCCCCAAGCGGCAAGAAGCACTTCAACATCCGCGGCAGGCTCACGGATGACGACCAGAAGGCCCGGGGCATCCTGCGGGTCAACGGCAATTTCGGCGGCGGCGCGACCAACTGCCACACCGGCAAGACGCACTGGCGGGCGAAGCACGGCGGCTGAGTCCTTCTCACAGTGCCTGATCGACGCCCGCGCTAGAACTGGCGCCAGCTAAGAATCCACGCAATGGCGAGTTTGTGGCGGTATGCGCCACAAACTCGCCAACCCGCAAGCGCTACTCCCGCAGCCCGGCGGCTTCGAGGGCTTCCCGGTGGTCCAGGAAGTATTCGAGCATGACGACCTTCCCACGACGGAATGTGTAGACCTGGGTCAACTGGTATTCGTCCTGAAGGCCGCTCAGCTGCCCATGCCCGCGAAAGCGAACCAGGGTGACGACCCGATCGCCAGCGTCGATCTGCTCTTCGATGACGGTTTGCCCCGGTCCCAGCGCCGCCGTGAGGTCGTCAAACAACGAGCGGGCGCCATCGTGTCCCAGGCTCGGGCGATTCTCTGGCCAATTGGCATCGGGGCGGATCACCACGTAGGGGTCGAAGTGCTTCAACGCCGCGTCAAGATCGGCGCGATTGCCTGCGTCAATGACGTCTCGGACCATCTCCACGTTCTCCTGCGACATCGCCCGCGCAGTATCTCGCGGTGCTGAACGTGTCGCTTCCAATGCAAAGCGAGACCTCTTGGGTGGCGGGTTGTTGTCGGATACCGGCAGGAACCCGCCCAGGCGCTCCTCCCCTGGCCCCGTGGCCACGGCGGATCCGAAAGCACAGCTCCAAGCCTGGCAGCGCGCGGCGCTGGCGCGCGCGTGATGGTCAGTGGTGCTCGATCACCCGGTCGACGATGTTGTACTCCTTGGCCTCTTGGGCGCTCATGAAGTAGTCGCGCTCGGTGTCCTTGGCTACCTTCTCGACCGGGTGCTCGGTGTGCTTGGCGATGATCTCGTCGAGGCGCCGGCGGACGTCGATGATCTCCTTCGCGTGGATCTCGATGTCGGCTGCCGGGCCCTGGAAGCCACCCGAGACCTGGTGGATGAGGATCTTCGAGTTCGGCAACGCCATCCGCTTGCCATTCGCGCCACCGGCGAGCAGCAGCGCCCCCATGCTCATCGCCACCCCGCAGCAGATCGTCTGCACGTCGGGCTTTATGTACTGAACGGTGTCGTAGATCGCGAGGCCCGCGTACACCGACCCGCCCGGCGAGTTGATGTACATCGAGATGTCCTTGTCGGGGTCCTCGGACTCGAGGTGGATGAGCTGGGCGACGACGAGGTTGGCGATGTCCTCGGTCACCGGCGTGCCCAGGAAGACGATCCGCTCATTGAGCAGGCGCGAGTAGATGTCGAAGGCGCGCTCGCCGCGCGAGGTCTGCTCGACGACCATGGGGACCAAGGGGCTCATGGGGCGAGCAGTCTATAAAAGCGGCTAGCGGTCCTCGCCCGGAGTCCAGAGGCTGGATTCGCCGCCCTCCGCCCTCTCCTTCTCGGGCGTCCAGAGTTTCTCGCGAGCCGCCGCCTGCCCCTGGGGGATCGGCGTCGCCGAACCGGCGATGAGCTCGGCCGCCTTGCGCATCCGAAGGTCCTCGCGAAGCAGCGCGTCGCGGCCATTCGCGCGCAGGCGCTCCAGCAACTGGCCCGGGGCCTCGTCCTCCCCCCCTTGTTGCAGCGCCTCCAGCAGCTCCTCGTCCGAGACATCGATTTCCTCGGAATCGGCGACCGCCGCCAGAGTGGCTTCGCGGCGCAAGGCTCGCTCGGCGTCGGATTCCATGTCGGTGACCATCTGCTCGCGCGTCTTGCCCTGCATACGCAGGTAGGCCTCGGCGCTGGCGCCTCGAGAGGACAGCGCTCGCACAAGGCGGTCCCACATCTCGTGGGCGCGCGCGTGGACCAGCTCGCTCGGCAGCTCGATCTGGGCGGCCTCGGCCGCGACGTCGACCGCCGCCTCGCGGAACTCCGCCTCGATCCGGGCCTCGAGCGCGGCGGCGATCCGCCGGCGGAGCTCGTCACGAAGCTCGGCGAGAGTCTCGAACTCCGATGCCTCCGCGGCGAACTCGTCGTTCAGCTCCGGGAGCTTCTTCTCCCTCACCTCCTTGACGTTCACCGTGAAGCTCGCCTGCTTGCCGGCCAGGCTCTCGGGTCGGTGGTCGGCAGGGAACTGCATCTCCACGGTCACTTCGTCTCCGGCCGTGGCGCCCATAAGGGCATGGTCGAACTCGGGGAGCAGGCTCTCCGCTCCAAGCTCCACCATCAGGTCCGTGGCCTGCGAGCCGTCGAACGCCTCCCCGTCGACGGTCCCCGAGTAATCGATCACGGCCAGATCCCCGCTGGCCGCGGGACGATCCACGGGGTCGAGGCTGGCGAACCCCTCGCGCAGCCGATCGAGCTCGGCCTGGATCGCCTCTTCCGGGACCTCGGCCTCGGCCCTGCCCACCTCCAGCCCCTTGTACTCCCCGAGCTTCGCGGTGGGCCGCACCGAGACCTCGATCGTGAAGGAGAGCTCTTCACCCGCGTCGGGAAGCGCTGGAACGTCCAACTCCGGCTCACCTACCGGCGTGATCCCGGTGTCGAGCAACGCCCGCTCGTACCACTCCGGCAGCGAGTCGCGGAGCGCCTGCTCCATGACGGCCTCCCGTCCGACGCGCTGGATCACGAGCTGCGGGGGGACCTTGCCCTTGCGAAAGCCCGGCATGCGCATATCGCGGGCAAGCACATGCGCGGCGCGGTCCAGCCGATCCTGGACGGCGTCGGCCTCGACTTCCACCTCGACGCGAACGCGCGAGTCTTCCAGCTCGGTGACGGAGGTCCTCATCGCCGCCTGAGCTTATTGCTCACCCCCCGGCCCAGGACGGCCGCGAGGTCGATGAAGAAGGCGACAAGGCGACCCACCGGTCCCGTCACGAGCCAGGCGAGAAAGCGATCCCGAGCCGCCAAGGCGCCCCACCCTACTCAGCGGTCGCCCCGTGCAGCCGCGAGCACTCAGTGCTCGGAGCCGGTCCCCCCGGCGGCGATCCGCGCCCGGAGCCGCTCACCCTGGCCGGCCGCCACCGCCCGTGCAGCGCGCGCCGCGTCGAGCTGCACGCCGCGCTCCGCGGCCAGGTCCAGCAGCGCTTGGCGCTCCTCGCTCTGCTGCGCAGCGCGGAAGAACAGCCAGGTGAAGAGGCCCAGCGTCACCAGACCCTGCTCCACCATCATCAGGACGCCGGCCGCTCCCTGGTCCGCGAGTGCAGAGATCCCGTGCGCGGCCTCCCCAGGCGCATAGTCCGGATACAGCGGAGTTCCAGCCCACAGCAACACGTTGGCGAGCGCGGCGCCACCAAACCGGACCACGATCACGTACACCAGGCGAGCCCCGTTCCCGAACCACGCGGGCTTCGGCAGCGGGCCCAGCAATGCCATCCACATCGCGATGCCGAAGCCGACGAAGCACAAATGCTCCAACGCGTGCACCGCCTGGCTCGAGTTCGCCGCCTGGTAGAGGGCGGGGACATGCCACAGATAGAGGTCGGCGAGCCACAGCGGAAGCGCCACGGCCGGCTGGCTCAGCACGCGCAGCCAGCCGAGGCCACGGGCGGCGAGCACTGGCTGGAGCAGCGGGCCGGTGAGCCCGAGCACGATCAATAGCGCGCCCAGGTCGCCGAGCAGCAGGTGCTGGGCCATGTGCACCCAGACGAGCTCGCTGTCGAGCGCCGCCAGCGGCGAGACCAATGCGACGAGGATCAGGAGCATTCCGGCGGCGAAGCTCGCCTGGCGCCAGAAGGGCACCGGGCGGCCGGCCAGCGCCAGCGAGCGGGCGCGGATCGCGTACAGCGACGCCACCACCAGCACCGGCGCGATCTGCAGCGGCTCGAACGCCCCTTCTACGTGGGCGAGCGGGAGTTCCACGCACTCAGGTTAGAGCCAGTCGATCCGCCTGAAGAAGCGGTGGAGCACCAGCGTCCCGGCGAGCATCGTCAGCAGCGCCAGCGGATAGCCGACCGTCAGCCCAAGCTCGGGCATGTGCTCGAAGTTCATCCCCCAGATGCTGGCCAGGAAGGTCGGCACGGCGATGATCGCCGCCCAGGCCGAGATCGCCTGCACGGCCTTGTTCTGCTGCACCCCGATCAGCGACAGGTTCGCCTCGAGGATGCTGGTCAGCAGCTCTCGCTGCGAGTGGATTTGCTCGTCGACCCGCCGAGCATGGTCGGACACGTCCCGAAAATAGCGGCGAAGCTTGTCCGGGATCGCCGGAAACGCCCCGTGCTCGAGCGCCTCGAGCGGCGCGAGCAGGGGGAAGACCGAGCGGTGGAACTCGATCACCTCGCGCTTCAGGAAGTAGATGCGCTGGCTCGAGTCGCCCGCGGCCTTGAACACCTCGTCCTCCACCTCCTCGATGTCGTCATCGATCCCCGACGTGACGGGCTCGTAGTCGTCGACCACCTGGTCGAGAACGGCCCAGGAGACGGAGGCGGGCCCCGCGTCGAGCAGCTCCGCGTATTGGCCTTCGAGCCGCTGGCGAGCGGGCTTCAGCTCGCTCGCCTCACCGTGGCGGACCGTGATCGCATAGCCACGCCCCAGGAAGACGTGGATCTCACCGAAGTGCACCCGCTCCTCGGACTCGTCATAGCGGGCGGTCTTCAGGACGATGAAGAAATGGCCCTCGTACTCCTCGAGCTTGGGACGCTGATGCGCATGGACCGTGTCCTCCACGGCCAAGGTGGGCAGGTTGAAGGCGCGACTGGCCGCGGCCAGCTCCTCCTCGGTCGGGTCCAGCATCCCCAGCCAGATGAATCCTTGATCGCTCCTCAGGCACTCCAGGGCCCGGTCCAGGTCGATCGGGTCCTCGTGCTGGCGCTTTCGGTCCTTGTAGTAGGCGCAGTCGACGATCATGGCGCGGACGGTTCTGGCAGAGGAGCGTCGCTTGGGCATTCACCGCTCGATCCGCCGTTCCTCCCGCTGGGGCTGCACCTTCGCTCCCTGCGAGCCGATAACCGGAGCGTGAGGGCTCGGCAAAGGAGTTCATGGTCCGCGGCGTTGAGCGTCGTGCTGCTCGTGGGGTCGCTTGGGGCCGGACCTGTTCAGGCCGCAAAGCCGCCCAGGGTCCGCGGCTGCAGGGTTTTTCCCGCTTTCAAGGGGTCGCCCACCGCCCGCTCGGCGGCAAACCAGTCGGCCTGGAACCAGCGGGTCTCCAGGGCCCCTATTGACCCCAACTCGGCGGATTACCTGGCGCGGATCAGCGGCCTGGGAGGCAACCAGGTGGTTCATCCCGATTTCGGAGGCAATGGCCGCTACGGGATCCCCTACACCACCGTACGCCGGGACCAGCGCAGGGTTCGAGTGACGGTGACCGGCTACCCGAACGAGAGTGACTTCGGGCTCGCCCCGGTCCCCCCCAACGCGCCGATCGAGAACGGCTCCGACCGGCACGTCCTCGTCCTTCAACGTCACCGCTGCGATCTGTTCGAGATGTTCGACGCCCGTTACGCCGGTGGCCCGGGCAACCGCTGGCGGGCGAGCTCGACAGCGCGCTTCGACCTCGGGTCGCGGCGGCTTCGCGCCGACGGCTGGACGTCGGCCGACGCGGCCGGGCTACCGATCCTCCCCGGGCTGGTGCGCTACGGCGAGGTCCGCCGGGGCCGTGTCCGGCACGCGATCCGGGTCACCTTCGCGGAGACCCGACGCGCTTACGTCCATCCCGCCACCCACTACGCCTCGAGCCAATGCAATCCCAACCTGCCGCCGATGGGGCTTCGCCTGCGCCTGAGGCGCTCCTACTTCGTGCGCAACCTGCACCGCTTCCGCCGCGGCAGCCAGTCGCGGGTGATCTTCAAGGCGCTCTACCGCTACGGGGCCATAACCGCCGACAATGGCGGCAGCGGCTCGAACTGGTTCATCACCGGCGCCAGCTCGAAGCGCTGGAGGGACGGCGACCTGAACCATCTGAAGACGGTTCCGGGAACGGCCTTCGCCGTGATCGACTCGCGGGCGCCCGTCAGGACACCCTGCTGACGAACGCCCGCTGGGTCGTCCGCCGGAGGCCTAGCTGAAGCTGACCCGGGCCGGCTCGCGCTCGGCCTCGTCCGTGATCTCGAAGAACTCCCTGGCCTCGAAGTTCCGCATCGAGGCGATCACGGAGTTGGGGAACACCTGGATCTTGGTGTTGTAGGTCTGCACGTTCGAGTTGTAGATGCGGCGCGCCGCCTGAACCTCGTCCTCGAGCTCGGTCAGCTCGCGCTGGAGCTGCTGGAAGTTCTCCGTGGCGCGCAGCTCCGGGTAGTTCTCGGCGATCGCACGCAGGTCACCGAGCACGGCGCTCAACCGGCCCTCGGCCGCGCCGGCCTGGGCCGGACCCTGCGCCTTCATCGCCTCCGCACGGGCCTCGGTCACCTTCTCGAAGGTCTCGCGCTCGTGGGTCGCGTAGCCCTTGACGGTCTCGACCAGGTTCGGCACCAAGTCGTGGCGCCGCTTCAGCTGCACGTCGATTCCGGACCATGCCTCGTCGACACGGTTGCGCGCCCCGATCATCGAGTTGTTGACCCCGACGAAGATCAGGACCAGAACGACCAGGATCGCGACGATGATGATCACTGCGACCATTGGCCGCAGCTTACACCGCACCCTCCAGCTCCAGAAGGAAGCGCTTCATCTCCGGCCCCCCGCCGTAGTTGCCGATCTGGCCGCCGGCGCGAATCACGCGGTGGCAGGGAACAACGATCGGGATCGGGTTTGAGCCCAGTGCGGTCCCTGCGGCCCGGAACGCACGGGGGTTGCCGGCCCGTTGGGCTGCTTCGGCGTAGGTGATCACGTCGCCAAACGGCACCCGGGCGGTGGCCCGCAGCACCCGCCGGTAGAAGCCCGCGTGGCTGAGTCGCCAGTCGAGCGTCAGCTCGAAGCGGTTCCGCTTGCCCTCGAAGTACTCGTCCAGCTCCCGGCGCGTCTCGTCCAAGCGAGCGGGGAACTCGAGGACGCGCGGCGAGACGTCCCTGGCCAGGCGGGAGAGCACCGTCTCCATCTCCTCGTTGGGAAGCGCCAAGCGCACCAGGCCCTTCGGCGTCGAGGCAACCAGCCCGGTGCCCAGCGGCGTGTCCACCGTCGCGTAGGCGACGTCCACAAGGCCCTCCTGGTTGGCCCTGGCGGCCAGCCGGTCGGCGAAGTCGCTCATCTCGTCATCTCCTTCAGCTCCGCCGCGCTCGCGCGCAGCTTGCTCAACGCCTCGTGGACGCTCTGGCGCGCCGCGTCCTCCGACGTCCCGAGGGCGGCGCCCACGTCCCGGTACCGCAGATCAACGGCGAACCGCAGCACGACGGCGGCCCGCTGACCCGGGGGGAGCTCGGCCACCGCCGCCCAGATCTCGCTGTGACGCGGGCTCATCCCAAGCGCCCCGTCCGCCAAGCCCGCCCCCGGACTGTCCCCCTGGCGGTCGATGATCTCCTCGGGCGCGGGTACGGGGTTGGCCCGGCGCGCCCGGGAACGGTGGTGATCGACCGCCTTCCGGCGCGCGATGGTCAAGACCCAGGCCCGCAGGTTGCGCGGCTCAGCTCGCGGATAGGCCCGTAGCGCCGCCAGGAACGTCTCCTGAAGACAGTCCTCGGCGTCGTTGGGGCCCACCATCCCGCGAAGGAACGCGCCGACGGGCTCCAGATGCTCGTCGAGGAAGGCCTGAAACGGCGGCAATGCCTCTGCCATGGCGCTCATCCAACTAAACAAACGGACCGCGTCGGGGAAACGTGAGGTGCCGCCGCATCTCGACTGAACGATTGGGGCCCCTATGGGTACCCAATCCTCCATTCGCTGCGGGTCCGGCCCATGGGGCCGTCTAGTTCCCCCCCGCGCCTGCCACGAGCGGCTCGATCCCCTGGACCCGAACCCGGTCGCCCCCGGGGAGGCTGACGTAGACGCCACCCTCGCGCTCGAGCTGCGCCCGCGGGCTCATGAGGATGATCCCCGAGAATCGCCCCCTGCTGTCGAAACGCAGGTAATGCGACTCGGGCGTCTCCTCCCGGGTGCCCGGACGCGGCGCGCCGATCGCGGCGTAAACCACGTCACTGGGCGGGTCGTAGGTGACGTGGGAGAAGGTGTACGGTCCAGCCCTGAGGCTCACGGATCGCCAGGCTAGCGGTCCCCTCAATCCGCGTCGGCGTCGTCGATCGCGAACCAAGCAACTCCCATGTCCACCCGGGCGCCTCGAAACGGCGTTCCCTCGGCCTCGAGCAGCCGGCGTTGGCGCGCCCCTTTGGCCAGGGACCCATCGGCACGCACGATCCGTTGCCATGGAACGCTGGGGTCGTGGCAGGACGCCATAACCGCGCCGGCAAACCGAGGCGCGCCCGGACACAGGTCCCCATAGGTCGTAACGAAGCCGGGGGGAATCGAGCGGGCACGGCGCAACACCTCACGTGCGCGGGCGGAGTCGATCATCAGGTCTCGAGGTGTGCCGCCAAGGACTAGTCGGTTTCCGCCCGAACGCGCCCCGATTTGACTGCACCGGCCAGCGCGGCGTAGTCCGCTTCGTTTTGATCCACGTAGCGCTCAGCGAATTCGGCGACCGCCCGGTCGAAGGCCTTGCCCTTGCCGAGGTAGGCGCCGATCGCGATCCGATCGCCGGACCGCGCGTGGGCGCGAGCCAGGGTCCAGCCGCAGATTCGTCCGTAAATCGCGAGGCCCTTCGGAACCAGGGTCTCGACGTCTACCGACCTCTTGCCGTCCCACAGCTGGCGGACATAGAAGTCTCGCTCCCGACCGTCGTACCCGACGGCCGGAAGCCAGCCGAGGAGAACATCGCTCGCTGCCTGCATCAGCCATTGCCCCTCCACCACCCGCTCACCGTGGTTTGCGAACACACTCGCCCCCGCGTGGGCCTCGAGCACCGAAGGCTCGGCCTCCTTCGCTTGGATGAACAAGGGGTCCCGCCCGTCGCGGCCCATCATCAGCACCACCCAGGCCTGCGTCCCAACGCTCCCGACGCCCACGACCTTACGGGCCATGTCGACGAATCGGTAGCCGTCGAACAGATGCCGGCGGTCTCCCTTGAGGCTCTCGCGATAGCGGCGCAGCACCTCGCGCATCCGCTCCTCCAGGTCCTGGCGCTGACTCTCGGAGGCGAGCTCGCGAGCCGGAATGAGCAGCGGTGGGTCGCTGATGATCCGCGGCTCACCGTCATCCATCCGGACCAAGCGATCGAACGCCTTGAGGCTGTTCTTCCTCTGGGCCTTCGCGACGTCCTTCCGCGCCGCCTTCATGTCCCTGGACCGGCCGACCTTCGCCAATTCCGCGAGGAGGCGGTCGACGTCGAGGCGCGCGTACCAGACGTCGAGGTTGCGCCTCGCGGCGAAGTCACGCATCGCCTCGCGGTAGGTGCGGGCCGTCGAGAGCACCGCGGTACGTGTGTCCTTGGACGTGAACCCGCGGTCGCGCCCCGCGATGGCGAAGCTCGCCGCGAGTCGCTTCAGGTCCCACTCCCACGGCCCGGGAAGAGTCTCGTCGAAGTCGTTCAGGTCCCACACCAGACGGCGGTCGGGGGCGGCGAAGACGCCGAAGTTCAAGAGATGGGCATCGCCGCACAGCTGCGCCCGGAGGCCGGTGGTGGGAGTGTCCGCGAGGTCCATGGCCATGATCGCCGCAGCCCCCCGATAGAAGGAGAACGGGGAGGCCAGCATGCGCCCATACCGAATCGGGACGAGTTCGGGGATCCGGTGCTGGGCCTGATCCTCGAGCACGTCAACCGGATCGAGCCGACCAACCGGTGGCTCCCACGCCGCGTGGCTCGATCGGGGAGCCGACGCGCGCGCCGTCTTGCCCGCGGCTGCGCGCTCAGCCGCCGATGCTGTGGCGTCTACAGGGAAGGCGTCCGTGGTTTTGGAGGACGTGCGGCGCGCTCCGTGTGCGAGGTCACAGTGATCTTAGGGTGTGGCCAACCTCGCGGGCGCTCGCGGCGGCGCTCAGACTGCTTCGGAGTAGATCGGCTCGGTCCCGGTCGGCTGAGCTTCAGCACCGGCATCTGCGGCCGCACCGCGGGCCTGCGGCCGTACCACGAACACGGCGACCACGATCGCCACCGCCACGGCAGCCGCCCCGATCAGGTAGGCGAGGTGGTAGCCGGCGTTGAGCGCGGCAGCCGCCGATTCGCCGTCGGCGCGCAGGGCGTCCGTGCGCTCGGACGCGAGCGTCGCCAGGACCGCAAGCCCGATGGCGCCGCCCACCTGCACCGTCGTGTTGACGAGGCCCGACGCGAGACCGGAGTCGCTCCGGGTGGCGCCCGACATCGCCAGAGTCATCAGCGCCGGGAAGCAGGTGCCTGCGCCGGCGCCCAGGAGCAGCATCACCGGGAGGAGGTCGACGACGTAGTTTCCGTCGACCGGTGACCGCGCAAACACCAGCAGCCCCGCGCCAGAGAACACGAGGCCGGCGATCAGCGCCGCCCGCGGACCGATGCCCATGATCAGGCGCTCTGCGTAGCCGAGCGAAAGGGTCCCCATGACGAGGCAGGCCGGCAGGAAGGCGAGCCCGACCTCCAATGGGCTGTAGCCGAGGATTCCCTGCAAGTAGAGGGCGCCGAGGAAGAACATCCCGAAGAACCCGACGACGAGCAGCGCCATTGCCAGGTTGGCGCCCGTGACGTTCCGTGAGCGGAAGAGGCGCAGCGGCATCAGGGGGTTCGCGACCCGCGCCTGGCGCACGATGAATGCGGCGACCAGCGCGATCGACGCCCCGCCGAGCCCGAGCGTCTGGGTCGACCCCCACCCCTGCTCTCCCGCTTCCAGCAGCGTGTACACGCCGAGCATCAGCCCGCCGGTGAGGAGGGCGGCGCCGGGGACGTCGGCACCCGCCTTGAGCCCGATTCCCGGGCGGTCTTCGACCAGTTTCACCGCCAGGAGCCCGGTCGCGATGCCGATCGGGACGTTGATGAAGAAGATCCAGTGCCAGTTGATCGCCTCGGTGAGGATGCCGCCCGCGAGCAGCCCGATCGAGGCCCCTGCCGAGGCGACGAAGCTGTAGACGCCGATCGCCTTTGCCTGCTCGCGAGGCTCCGGGAACATCGTCACGATCATCCCGAGGATCACCGCCGAGGCGACCGCGCCACCTGCGCCCTGGATGAACCGTGCTCCGATCAGCATTCCCTGGCTCTGCGCCGTGGCACAAACCAGGGAGGCCGTGGAGAAGACGGCGAGGCCAATCAGGAATACGCGACGCTGGCCGACCAGATCGCCGATCCTCCCCGCGAGCAGGAGCAGACCGCCGAACGCGATCAGGTAGGCGTTCACGATCCAGGCGAGGTTCGACTGCGAGAAGCCGAGGTCGTCCTTGATCGTGGGCAGCGCGACGTTCACGATCGTCGCGTCGAGCACGATCATGAGCATCCCCACGCAGAGCACGTAGAGGGCGACCCAGCGGTCCGTATCGGTTTGCGACCGAGCCTCGGTCATCGTGTGCTTGCCTCCTCTGTTGTTGGCTCTCTACGAGAGACCGGCTGAGGTACCGGGACTCATCGGCGGCACCGCCCGACCCTCAGCGATGCTGCTTGGGTTGCCAGAAGGCGATCTCCGCACCGGCCGGGGTGGTGACGACGCTGCGCCAGCCCGCCGGGCCCTCGCGGGGCTCCAACAGAACCAAGGCGCCGAGCCGGCGCGCCCGATCCGTGGCCGCGGCGATCTCGGCGACCTGCACGTAGGGTAGCCAAAGCGGGCGGCTGGTCTGGCACTCGACGATGCCCCCGCCAAGCCCCCCGCCCAGTTCGAGCGCGTTGTACGCGCCACAGCCGGTTTCGATTCGCTCCGCCCGCCAACCGCAGAGCTGTGCGTAGAGCGCCCGGGCCTCGGCTAGATCGCCGGTGTGCAGCTCCAGATGGACGACGGCGTTTGAAGGCGCTCCCATACTGCCCCTGCACACTCTGACCGTCCCGGGGACGCGGATTCATCGGTGGCCGATGACCCCGGCCCGTGGTGCCCCTCTAACCTCCTTGGAGATGAGCGCCGGCCCCGCTAACCCGACCGCCCAGGAGGCTGAGCTGATCGAGGCGGCGCGGGGTGGCGACGAGGGTGCATACCAGCGCCTCGTCGAGCCGCATCGCGGCGAGCTCCACGCCCACTGCTACCGCATGCTCGGCTCCGTTCACGATGCAGAGGACGCGCTCCAGGAGGCGCTGCTGCGAGCCTGGCGCGCCTTGCCGAAGTTCGAGGGCCGAAGCTCGCTTCGATCCTGGCTCTACCGGATCGCGACCAACACCTCGCTCGACGCCATCGAGAAGCGGCCCAAGCGTATGCTGCCGGTCGATTACGGGCCGCCAATCGATCCCCACGACGGCCCCCACCTGCCCCTCGCCGAATCGGTTTGGGTCGAGCCCTACCCGGACGAGACGCTCGGACTAGAGGACGGGTATGCGGCACCCGAGGCGCGCTATGAGCAGCGAGAGGCGGTGGAGCTCGCCTTCATCGCAGCGCTCCAGCATCTGCCGGCGACGCAGCGCGCGGTCTTGATCCTGCGTGAGGTACTCGGCTTCTCAGCCAAGGAGGTCGCGGAGATGCTAGATGCGACCACCGCATCCGTGAACAGCGCCCTCCAACGAGCTCGCAAGGCGGTCGACGAGCGCACGCCCGAGCAGAGTCAGCAGGCGACGCTGCGCTCCCTCGGCGACGACGGGGTGCGCGAGGTGGTACAGGGATATCTGGATGCGTGGGACCGCGGTGACATCGACGCGGTGGTCGCGATGCTGTCCGAGGACGCGTGCTTCTCGATGCCGCCCGCTCCGAGCTGGCACAAGGGTCACGAGCAGCTCACCGAGTTCATGCATGTCGGACCTCTCTCGGGCGCCTGGCGGTGGCGCCACATCTACGTCCCCGCCAACGGTCAGCCGGCGCTGGCTTTCTACTGCTGGGATGAGGCGGCGGGGACCCACCTCCCGTTCGCGCTCAACGTGCTCACCGTGCGCGATCGGTCGATCAGCGACGTCACGGCGTTCATCTGCAGGGCGACGGAATCCCGCGACCTCGATGCGTACCGGCGCTGGCCGGAGGAGCCGATCGTCGCCGGGCGGTTCGTGGACTTCTTCGAGCGCTTCGGCATGCCGGACCGAGTGGACTGACGCGGCGAGGAGTAGCCATGTTCGCCAACACCAGGGCATACAGCGGCTTCGCCGTCGATGATCTCGGAAAGGCCCGGCAGTTCTACGGCGAGACGCTCGGGATCAAGACGTCGGTGATGTCCCAGGAAAACGGCCTCATGTCGCTGGACCTCGCCGGCGACCGGACGACGCTCGTCTATGTGAAGCCTGACTTCACTCCAGCCACCTACACGATCCTGAACTTTCCCGTGGACGACATCGACCAGGCGGTCGACGAGCTGGCCTCGCGCGGGGTCCAGTTCGAGCGCTACGACAGCTTCGATCAGGACGAGAAGGGCATCGCACGCGGCCCGGGGCCGGCCATCGCCTGGTTCAAGGACCCGGCCGGGAATATCCTGTCGGTGCTGCAGGAGCCGTAGCCAGACGAGCCGCGGCAATCGTCGCCAGCAGGAGTGCCGCTGCGAGCAGGCACGGCAGGGCGTCACCGGCTCCAGCGGCCGCTACACCCCCAGCCACACCGCCGAAGACCTGCCCGGACGCCCACGCGATGTTGATCAGCCCGGCGGCGAGCCCCTGGTGCAAATCGGTGGCTTCGGCCGAGTCGCTCAGCATCGCCAACGCCGGCACGAAGCAGATGCCCGCTCCCAACGAGGTGACGATGAGGACGGCCAGCATCAGGCCGAGCGTCTCGGGGGCGGGGACGACGGCGATCGCGGCGGCTGAGATCAGCATCCCCACCGTGTACGGCCGAAGCCTGCCAACACGGTCGGAGAGACGACCCACCAGGGGAGCCATGATCGCCTCGAGCCCGGCTCCAAGCATGAAGCCGCCCGCCACCAGGCCGGCGCCGCCGCCAAGCTCGTCGATCCGCAGCGGGACCAGCACGGCGATCAGGCCGAACATCGCCGACGGGGCCGCCACGTACCAGGTCGCGCGCAGCACCGGAGGGCTGGTGATCGCCTCCCAGACCTCGCCCAGCTGCTGCTGAGGGCCGCGCTCCGGCTCCGGGATGCGGAGCGCGGCCACCGAAAGCGCCGCGGTCAGCACCAGAACCGACGAGAAGACAGGCTCGGTGCCGACCTCACCGGCGAGCGCCCCGACGGCCGGGCCCAGCAGCGCGCCCGCGATGGCAACGCCGAGCACGTCCCCGATCACCGAGCCGCGCCGCTTCTCGGGCGTGGCCAGGATCAGCCAGGTCAGCGCCCCGGCCCAAGCCAGCGCGCCACCCACCCCCTGAACGAACCGGGCGGCGTCCAGCAGGACCACCTGATTCCCGAAACCGAATACCAGGCTCGCGACGCCGAGCAGCGCGAGCCCGGAGATCAGCGTGCGCCGCGGACCCACACGTGCCGCCATCAATCCGGCAGGCAATGCAGCGACCAGCGTGCCGGCCGCATAGGCCGCCGACAGCAGGCCGGCCGCCGCCTTGGAGAGCCCCAGGTCGTCAACGTACTCCGGCAGCAGCGGGATTATCGCCTCGTAGAAGACGACGTCGAGGAAGACCACGGTCGACCCGAGCAGGAGCAGGCGGCGCATCGATTCATCCTGCCAGCCCACCGGTACGAAGCGGCTTTGGGTGTTCAGGTGTTCCGGGCTGGCCCTAGCCCAGGTCCACTGAGGCCGGGCGCCCGACATTGCCCTGCTCGTCGACTGCGCGGACCGCCACGTAGCGCTTCGCGGCGCCGGGCAACACATAGGTCTGGGTCGCGCCCGGGGCGGCCGGCGCGGGGGCACCGATCAAGGGATCGGCCGCCGCGAAGTTGGCTTCGTTGATCGGGTTGTTCGAGGTCACCACCTGGTAGTGGTCGGCGGAGCCGCACAGCAGGTCGTCCCCCGGCGCCTTGAAGCTGATTCGCGTGGGGGTCGAGCTGAGCCCGAAAGGCTTGCCGGGCAAGATCGCATCCCGCGCGTAGTCGCCTGAGTTGGCGTTGTCGTGATGGAAGCGGGGCCAGGTGGAGGGCGAGCACGCCGGCGCGTCGGTGGAGTGGGCGTCGACATACCCGGAGCGAGTCTCCGAGATCACCACCTTGCGTGCGGAGGAGGCGGTGTCCAGCGTCCCGAACGAGCCGACAGTCGGGTTGGCCACGGTCCAGTCCGTGGTCAGCTTCGGCCATCCGGGGAGCTCGTTGCCGGCGGCGCTGAACGCATTCAAGTCCATGCTCGCAGTACCCGCGACGATCTCCTGACCCGGCAGGCCGTCGAGATCGGCCACCGATGGCCCGGTGAGGAACTGGAGGTCGTTCACCGCCTGCGGGAAGCCCGGACGTAGCTGGCCCCCGCCTGGCACGCTCCACGCGGCGAGGAAGTCCTGGCCGGTGGGCTGATAGTCGGGCAAGGCGACATCCAGGGCCCGGCCGAGACCGGCGGCGGGACCGATGAAGCTGAGCCCGGTCCCGTCGAGGTTGGCGAACGCCGGCAGGCCGACAGCCGGGACCAAGGGATGGTCGGGCTGGCCGGCGTAGCCATCGGTCTGAAGCGGGACGTCGGCGCCGCCCGACTGGCCGTAGCACGACTGCCCATCGGTGTCGAAGACGTACGCGAGCCCGTTGTTGGCCATCACGCCGACCTTCGGGCCGGCCCCGCTGCCACAGTTGACGTTGCCCACGATCGGATATCCCGTGACCCCTTCCCCCACGACCGGAAGGAGCTCGGCGGAGACGATCGCGACCCGGGCCGGCCAGCCCGAAAGGAAGGGGTCGCCGCCGGGGTGCGCGTTGCCGTCGGGGTGGATGGCGTAGAGGCGCGAGTTGGCCGGCTTGATGGGCGGATCCGGGATGTCGTCGCAGGAGCTGCCGCACGCCGACTTGAACTGGTCGATGCCCTGCCCGAGCTGGTCGAGCAGGTTGAACGAGGCGCTGTTCGCGGGAGCAGCGTTCCAGCCGCCGTCCTGGCCGGCGTCGTATTCCTCGTTCGTGCCGACGACGATCTCCCGGTCTCCGTCACCGTTCAGGTCCGCGATCGCGGGCGTGTCGACGATCGCACCCTGCTGGAAGGAGCCGGAGTCGGTCTTGAACGTGACCTGGTGGGTCTGGGGATCGATCGCCTGCACCTTGCTGGGATCGACGACCAACACCGGGAATCCCGACACCGGATTGCCGTTCGCTTGCCAGGCATAGACGTGGCGGTCCATTCCCGCCGCGATGATCTCCAGGTTGGCGTTGCCGCGGATGTCGGCGAGGACCGGCGAGGCAAGGAAGCCGTGCTGGGTGCGGTTGGTCTCGCCGTGCCGCGCGTTGACGAATGGATCCAGCGGCTTGCCGGAGAAGTCGGGGTTGGCCTCGGCCGTGAAGAATCGTCGGCCGCCGGCGCCCCAGCCGTACACCTTTCCCTCTAGGTCCGCGGCGTAGACCTCGGGGGCCCCATTGTGGTCCCAATCCGCGACCGCGACGGAGCCCAGGATCGCACCGCCGACGTCGCTGGAGACCTCGCCCGATTGAAACGCTCGCTCGCCCGTGTGCAACGGGGGGCGATCGCCGCGCACCGGCCACCCCGGCAGCTCGCTTCCGTCGGGCCGCAGCGCGTGGACGAACCCGTCCGAGCCGGCGACGATCAGCTCGTTCAGGTTGTCGCCGTTCAGGTCCGCGAGCGCGGGCGATGACTCTCCGTCGCTGGTTGGGCTCCCGGTGGTGATCGCCCCGCGAGTGATCGCCTTGGGGAACCCCGGGAGCGTGTCCGGGTCGCGCTTCAGGTAGGCGGTGCGCTGGTCTCGGCCGAAGAGGTATTGCTGGTTCGGATGCGTACGCACCGTGAGCCTGACCGTGAAGGAATGGGGCGCTGCGTTGGGCCGGCCGTTGTCATTCGCGGGGCTCGCCTGCGGCTCGGCGCCGGAGAAGTTCGTGCCCGGTGGGAAGCGGGACTTCAACTGGGCGATCGAGATCTGTCCCAGGGATCCCGAGCGGTTGGCGGTGTGCAGCGTGGTGCCGTCACACCAGCCGTTGTGAAGCGGGGCGAAGTCGCCCGGAGGGTTGTCGTCCGTGCGCGCGTTGTTCGGGTACTGGCCAGGAGCCACCAGGATCGTGCAGACGTAGCCGGCTCCGCGAGCGAAGACCTGGCCCTGGAGGTCGACCGTGGGCTTCGAGGGGCTCACCCGCTCGTACCACTGGGGTGAGGTGATCTCGGCCTCGGGGAGGATTCGCGAGCCAGGGGGGCTGGCAGCGTGGCTCGCCAGGACCGCGGTGAGCGCCTTCGCCATGTTCACCCGGCCCCAGCCGTAGAACTGGTCGGGCCCCTTGCGGGCGGGATAGCTTTGGAACAGCGCCGGCGGCCCGATCGGCGCCTGGCGGTTCGCGTCCACCTGGGCTTGGAGAGTTCCGCCCGGGCCCCCGGGATCGGTGCAGCCGGGCGCGGGAGTGGGAGAGCACGACGGCTCGGACGGCGGGCCTCCGGCGAAGTTGACGTCGTCGGCCTGGCCAACAGTGCCGATCTGACCGCTGGCCATCAGCTGGCGGACCTCATTCGGGGTGACGACGCAGCGGGTGCCGTTGACCCGCTGGCAGTGGGCGGTGTCGGGATGGCCCTGGAGGGCTCCCTTTGCCCTGGCGTCGAGCGCAGCCGAGTACACGAGGCCGGCCATCCCCGCCGCGAGGCCGGTTGCGTTGGAGGAGCAGCTCGTCGATGGGATCGCGAGGGTGATCTTGGAGTTGAAGTTCGTGCAGCCGTTGAACGACAGGTAGGACTGATCGGGCGGCGGCACGATGCCGGGCGTGACCGAGTTGACCAGGATCACGTGCGGGAGGCTCGAGGGCCAGTTGTTGTGCTGGGCGGCCTCGTCGGCGGCGGAGGCGATCACGGTGGTCCCGTGACGGTAGGCGTAGTCGACGGCCTGGCGGGCGAGTGAGGAGTTGTTGAGCGTCCCCAGCGCCTCCTGCACGACGTCGACGCCCCTATCGGTCGCATAGAGCGTTGCCTGGGCGAAGCGGTTGTCGTCGGCGACGAAGCTGTCGCCGACGCGCAGCGGCATGAACATGCAGTTCGGGCAGCTGCCCGTCTGGTCGCCGTTGTCGGCCTCCGCGCTCGAATCCCTCGCCTCGCCGGTGCCGTGCCCGTACTGGACATCGTCGAATGGGTCGTTGTCGTCGTCCAGGAAGTCCCAGCCGGCGATGTCGTCGACGAAACCGTTGGAATCGCCGTCGGCGCCATTGGAGAAGGCGATGGTCAGGTCCTGGGGTATGAGCACGCCGGGCGGCCCCACGCGCCGCGAGTCACCCAGGTCGACGCGCGGGTCGTCGGCATAGTCGGCGACGTTGAAGACCGCATCGCCGTTGCAGTCGTACGCCCCGCACGACGTGGCGTTGGCCTGCTGCGGAACCGGGAGCTCGCCCTTGTTGAGGCGGACCTTGAGGCGGAGGTCCTGCATGGCGCCGGCGTCGTTCCACTTGATCCCGGAGTCGAGGACCGCGAGCGAGACGTCGGGGCGACCGAGGGTCGTCATCCAGGCGGTCTGGGCCGAGGCGTTCGCGTCGGCGACGTGGGCACCGCGCACCCCGTTCAACTCAACCGGGTTCTGGTTGATCTGCAGGCCGTTCGACGGGTCGGGCGTGGCCGCGAACTTGAAATCGTTGTCGTCGCCCGAGAGGTCGTTTGGCGTCTGCCCGGCGTTCAGGTAGAGATCCGTGAAGTCGTTTGGATTGCCGCCGGAGCGGGTGTAGGGGAAGGCCGCGAACGCCGTCGCGGCGGAAACGGCCAGTCCCAGGACGGCCACGAGCGCGGATGCCCAGAGGACCCGCCTGCCCTGGGGCCTCATGGAGCGGAGGCTGAGATTCGCGCGCTCCTCAAGAGCCCCCAGTTCTTGACCTCGTCCCGATAGATGACCGCGACGTATTGGGCCGTTCCGACCTGTGACGAGGTGAGCGTCCTCGAGACCGCTTGCCCGGAGCCGCCAGCGGGGGCAGCGGCATCGACGACCACCCTCCCGTCATACGGGTCGTCGATCGGGGTGTTCGAGGCGATCATCAGGTAGCGGGCCGGGTTCCCGCAGAGCCAGTCGTCGCCGGGCTGCTTCCAGCTCACGGTCACGGACCCATTCGCGTTGCGCCGCGCCGCGAGGTTTGCAGGGGAGCCCGGTGGGCGCGCGTCGACGCGATAGTTGGCGGTGTTGCGCTCGTCGTGGTGGAAGGTCCACCACTCGTTATTGGAGTTCCCACAGGCCGGGACTGCGGTTCTCCACAGGAATGACCAGCCCTCGCGGGTCAGCGCCGCGACATCGAGGTTCCCGTCGCCGTTCGCGTCGCCCACCGCCGGCGTCGACTCGATCCATCCGCCGGTGAACTTCGGCCAGCCAGGCGCCTCCAGCCCGGTGGGACCGTAGGCGTGAACCTGGTACATGCCGGTGCCCACCAGAGCCTGGCGCTGCGGTCCGTTTCCGGCCACGCGGGCTATCGAGGCCTGCGAGAGGAGCTGGAAGTCGTCGGTGGCCCGCGGGTAGCCGGGAAGGGCGGCCCCCGTGGCCGGATTCCACGCCTGCTCCACGTGGCAGAAGGGGAGGTTCTGATTCACGGCAAGGAGGTTTGCGACGCCGTTCAGGGTCAGCCCACCCTTGAGGACATCTGGCGTGCCATCGCCGGAGAGGTCGCCTATGGACGGGTAGTCGGCGAGGTTGATCACGACGCCCTGGTCCGGGCAGTTCGCGGCTGCACCTTCGAAAGTGCGGATCGTCGAGCCATCGCCGTCCACGAGCTTTGGCCCCTGGCCGGAAAAGGAGGTCGCCGCAGAGACCGAGACCTCGTCGTTGCCGTCGCCGTCAACGTCCATGACCGCGGCGTCGTTCCCCGGGATGACGAGCGGCAACAGGTCGCCGGACAGGACCCCGACCTGGACCGGCCAGCCGTCGACCATGCTCCCGTCGCCGTGCACCGCATAGACGGGGTTGGTGCCCGTGGCCGAGCCGATGAAGGCGTTGAAGATGTCGAAGATGCTCCCCGGCGACTGCGGAGTGCCGGGCACGACCTCATTCGTGGCCACGACCACCTCGGGTCGGCCCTGCCCGTCGAGCTGGGCGATGGCCGGGGAGGCGATGATCTCCGCGCCGGGCGCGCCGGGGGTGGAGAGCTTGACCGGGAATCCGGGCATCTGGTGCCCGCGCCCGTCCCAGGCATAGAGGTGCTGATCGAGGGCTGCAGCGACTATGTCGTCGTGCTGGTCACCGTTGAGGTCGGCGAGCGCCGGCGAGCCGATGAAGCCGCGCTTGAGGTGATTGGTGGTGGTCAGCTGGCGGTCGGAGGCGTTGAAGCACGGATGGGGAGCGCCGGGCTTGCACGGATCCGAGAACGCGGGGTTGACGCCCACGGGGAAGCCCGGCACGCGCGCGCCGTTCAGCTTCCAGGCGTAGACGTGCTCTCCCGCGGTCGCGACGATCTCAGCGTCACGATCGCGATGGATGTCGGCGATCGTGGGAACGCGAAGCGATTCGCGCGGGGTGGGCAGCGAGGAATCGACCGGATGGTTCTGGATCAGCCTGATCGGGTCGGTTCTCACCGGCTTTCCGCCGTTGAAGCTCTGTACGGGGGTCCCGTCGAAGTGCAGGGCGTAGAGCTCGCCGCTCGAGGTGGGAAGCAGGACGTCGAGCTTGTTGTCGCCGTCCAGGTCGTAGAGGCGGGGCGAGGTCTCACCGCCCGATCCGGTCACGTGCGCCGCGGCGGAGGCTCCGGGGCCGAGCGGCGCAGGCCAGCCGGCGAGATTTCCATCGTCGCGGTAGGCGAAGAGCGTTTTTCGGTAACGCCCGATATTGGCGGGGTGATCGGCCTCATGCACGGTCAGACGGATCTGGAAGGCGTGTCGCTCAGGATCGGGATTCGGGTAGGGGTCGACGGGCCAGGCGCCGTCCGAGGCTGCGCCGGCGGGGCGCCCCGCGTCGTTCGCCACCTCACCCTGGCAGTTGTCGGCAAGGCTTGTGAGCAGTGACTTCGAGAGCGTGCCCAGGACTCCGTTCACGGGGCCCGTTCCGTTCGCTCCCGGGATGTTCTGGAAGCTCGAGTCCTTGGCGTCCTGTCCGCACGCGTACTGGACGCTCCAGCTTCCCACCTCCCCGGCATGCGGGGCGGCTGCGCGGCCTCGGATCGGAAGGCCGGACGCCGAGACCCGGGCGACGTCGATGGGCGAGAACCAGTCCGGGGCGTCGATCTGCGCCTCCGGCGGGATGCACGTGCGCCGGGTCCCGCAGGGCCATCCCCCCGGGATTGGCTGCCCGGCCTTCAACTGGATCCGGGCCATCGCCGCGGCCAGGTCGACCCTGCCGTACCCGAAGTGGGGGTCCCAGCCCGCGTTCGCCTTGTCCGGCGGTCCGATTGCCCCGGTGTTTGCGGGCAGCACGTCTTCGGCGGTCATGGTCAGGAGCTGACGAGTCTCGTTGCCACCCAGCCCAGCAGGGAACGGGCCGCCCGCGAAGGTGGAGCGAGCGTACGACTCCAGCAGCCCCGCCACCCCCGCCGCCTGGCCAGTGTTCTCGGAGCCTGTGGTGCCCATCAGGACGATGTCGGCCTTGCCTCCATACTGGGTCAGGTTCGAGTTGCGGAAGAAGCTCGTGGTCAGGGGCTGCGCCGTCGGGGTGACGCCGATGCCGCCCAAGCTGTTGAGGAGCTGCTGGCAGCCGTCCTCGAATTCGTCCGGTGGGTCGGGGAAAACGTCCCCGACGCCGGGCAACCCGCCCGGTCCGGTGCAGGTGTTGTTGGGCGCGGTATCCGGGAACGAGCCGGCGACGTAGATCGGCTCGTTGTAGTTGGTGGGGTAGTTGTGGTTGGCGCTGTTGATGTCGCTGGAGACCAGCATCAGCGCCATGCCCTTGCTGTCCGCGTACTGCACTGTGCTGCGGGCGAACCG
The DNA here is from genome assembly GCA_035573435.1 of Solirubrobacterales bacterium. Classification (GTDB taxonomy): domain Bacteria; phylum Actinomycetota; class Thermoleophilia; order Solirubrobacterales; family 70-9; genus AC-56. The sequence continues at coordinate 118,283 of DATMZR010000006.1, read as the reverse complement.
CGTGTTGGTCAGCCCGCCGATCGCGCCCTCCGCCACGCTCGCGCCGTTGTCGGCCGCGTAGGTGACGGCAAGCGCCCAGTTGTCCGTTGGCGGCACGAATGAGTCCCAGATCCGCAGCGGCATGAGCTGGCACTTCGGGCACATCCCCGTCTCGCCCTGTCCGTTGTCGGTCTGGGCCAGGGCCTCCTTGGCGCGCCCGCTCCCGTGGCCGTTGGCGCTGCAGCAGCTCGAAGCGTCGTAGGGATCGTTGTCGTCGTCGAAGAAGTCCCAGCCCGCGATGTCGTCGACGTAGCCGTTGGCGTCGGCGTCGGTTCCCTGCGAGAAGGTGGCGATCAGGTCGGAGGCATCGAGGATCGAATCGGCGTTCGACCCCGTGTCCGAGGTGTCGTCGCCGGCGCTCTCCGACACGCGCGGGTCGTCGGCGTAGTCCGCGACGTTGAAGGCGCCGTCGCCATTGCAGTCATAGCTCGCGCAGTTCGTCGCGTTCGCGTGCTGGGGCAGCGGCAACTCGCCCTTGTTGAGACGGACCTTGTTCGCGAGCTCCGCGTCCTGCCAGCGAATCCCGGTGTCGAGGATCGCGACCGACACCGCCGGGACTCCGGCCGAGTACTTCCAGGCAGTATCCGCCCGAACCCCGGAGATCTGCGAGCACTGCGGGTCCCCGGCGTCGACGTTGGCGTCACGGCCCTGCTGGTCGAGCTGTGTGCAGTTGACGTACTGGGTCGGGACCCCCGGCGCGCTCTGCGCCGAGTCGGGGCGGAAGCCGAACGAGCCGAACTGCTCCTCGAAATAGCTGTCGCAGGTTGGGGCTGGTTGGTTATCGCCTTCGCAGGGGTCGAAGCCGGGATCGTTCGGGGTGTTCAGCCGCGGGCTCTCGGTGGGATCAGTGCCGGGAAAGGCCGCCAGCGCCGCGCACGGCAACGCGAGCGCAATCAGCACACCTCCCAGAGCCGCGATCCTCCTCCTTCGGGCCCCCATGGGCGCTCGAAACCTACCACCCGAGCTCGAACGGAGCGCCGAGTGCAACGGCGTTAGCCCTCAGTCGCCGTCTATCCGGCGAGGTCTTTGTTCTCCGCCACGAACTTGCTGGCGATGAAGGTCGCCCCCTGCGGATCGTTGAGGACCGTCATCCGGACCCAGGGAGCGTCGAAGGGCGGCACGGTTGCCTTGCCGCCCAGCTCGGTCGCCTTCAAGGCGATGGCGTCCGCGTCGTCGACCCCGAAGGTGACGCTCCAGTGTGGAGGAGTATCGGGCTGGTCGTCCGGGATCGCGTTGATGGTGGCGACTACGTCCTCGAACCCCTTCGGGCCGCCAACCTCCTCCACCTGCTTGCGGAGGCCCGGATTGTCGCGCTCGAGGTAGTCGCCATAGCCCGGCAGCGTCCACATCTCGGCGCCGCCTCCAAGGGCCAGCGTGGTCCAGCCGAACACCGCGCCGTAGAAGGCCCTCGCTCCCTCGACGTCGCGGGTGTTGAGGCCGTTGAAGTTCACCGAGCCGTGCTCGTTGACGACCTGAGCGCCCTTGTGCTGGCTCGCCTGCCAGACGCAGAACGCCGCTCCCTCCGGGTCGGTGAAGACAGCCATGCGGCCGGCGTCCATGACGTCGAAGGGCTCCATCACAACGTTCCCGCCGGCGTCGCGGACCTTGGACGCCGTCTCGTCCGCGCTCTCGACCCAGATGTACGTGTTCCACATCGCCATCGGCGGGGCGGCCTCGGGAATCGACCCGACCGCCGCCACGTCGCGGCCGCGTAGCCGGCCGATGAAGTACTTGCCCTCCGACCCCGGCGGCATCACGTCCTCGAACTGCCAGCCGAAGAGGTCCGTGTAGAAGCCCACCGCGGCCTCTGGGTCGGGCTGGCTGGTGTCCACCCAACAGGGGACGCCGGGGATGTATCCGTCTCGCTCGGGCATGGTGCCTCCTTCCGGTTGCTTCGCGGTGCCGAACCCTAAGGCAAGGGATAGAGTCGCCCCATCGAGCCGGGCGCCGACGAGGGGGGCTTTAGTGGACCTGGGCGTGCATCTACCGTTGATGGAGTTCGGAGAAGAGGGGCAGTCCCTCGCGCGTCTCCAGGCGACCGTCGATGCAGCGCGTGACTGCGGGTACGCAGCGATCTCCGTCAACGACCACTTCGTGTTCTCCACCCCCTGGCTCGACGGGCCGACGGCCCTTGCCGCCGTACTGGAGCGTTCCGGCCAGATGACACTGGCCACCACGATCTCCCTGGCCGCCTTGCGCGGGCCCGTGCCGCTGGCCAAGACGCTCGCCGCCCTCGACCTCCTGTCCGGCGGAAGACTCATCGCCGGCGTTGGCCCTGGGTCCTCCGAGCGCGATTACGAAGCCGTCGGAATCCCGTTCGAGGACAGATGGAAGAGGTTCGAGGAGGCGGTTGCGATCCTCCGCGCACTTCTGGGCCGGGAACCGGCCCCGAAGCAGACCCGCTTCTACTCCCTCCCGGACACGGAGCTGGAGCCGTCGCCCGTGCACGACGGCGGCATCCCGGTCTGGATCGGAAGCTGGGGCTCGGCGGCGGGGCTCCGCCGGGTGGCCCGGCTGGCCGACGGCTGGCTCGCCTCGGCGTACAACACCACCCCCGAGCAGTTCGCAGCGGGGCGCGATCGTCTCACGCCCGAGCTTGCCCGGCGCGGTCGCGAGCGCGACGGGTTTCCGAACGCGCTGGTCACGATGTGGGCCTGGGTCACCGACGATCCCGCCGAACGCGACCGCGTTCTCAACGACGTCCTCGCCCCGTTGCTGAAGCGTGACCCGGAGGAGTTGGCCAACCAGCTGTGCGTTGGCTCATCCGAGCGCTGCGCCGAGCTGCTCTCGCGCTATGCGGCGGCAGGCTGCCAACGCGTCTACCTGTGGCCTCTGGGTGACGAGGCGCGGCAGCTCGAGCTGATCGCCACCGAAGTGGCGCCCCGCATCGCGCCGTGAGCCGAGCGAAGTCGGTGCGCCGCCGTCTCGGATAGGGTCGCCGGCGCAATCGTGAAGCAAGCCGAAGGACTCATGCCACCCCGTGCGCCCCGGCTGTTGGCCGGGCTTTTGGCCGTCAGCCTCCTGGCGCTCCCTGGTTGCGGCGGCGGGGACGACGAGCAGACCGTGACCGTTGAAGGGCAGGATTACTCGTACAACATGCCCGACCAGGTAGAGGGCGGCGTGGTGACGATGGACTTCGTGAACCAGGGAGCCGTCCCGCACGAGTTCGCACTCGGCAGGCTCGACGAGGGAAAGACGCTCGCCGACCTTGACGAGGCGCTGAAGAGCAGCGGGGAGCCGCCAAGCTGGGCCCACGACATCGCCGGGGTGCCCGCGATGACGCCGGGCGAGGAGATCTCCATAACCCGTGACCTGAAGCCGGGCACTTATGCCTTCGTCTGCTTCATTCCCGCCGGCAAGGGGAAGACGCACTACGACCTCGGGATGAAGAAGCAGTTCAGTGTCTCGGGGGACACCGGCGAGGAGCCTCCTGAGCCCGACGGCGTGATCACGGCGCGGGAGGACTCCTTCGACGTCCCTCAGGTGGAGGCGGGCAGCCAGACGCTCGAGCTTCGCAACGCCGCCTCCGGACCGCGGGAGTTCAACCTCCTGACATTCGAGCCGGGGAAGACGGTGGCCGACGCTCGGAAGTGGTTCCAGAGCGGGTTCAGCGGAACACCACCCGTACAGCTGCTTGGAGCCATGCAGTCAATCCCGCCCGGGACGTCCGTCTTCCTGACGGCGGACTTCGAGTCCGGCAAGACCTACTACGTCTCCGACCAGGAGAACGGCATTCGCCAGCGCTTCACCGTGCCCTGAGCGGTCGGAACCGGAATTCCGACCATCCCCTGGGCTAGGGTCGGCCGCGATGATCTTCACCACCTCCGGCCTCATCGCCACTGTCCTGGCCGTGGTCGCCGCACTCGCGATCGGCGTGGTCTTGGCGTTCGGTGTCCTGCGCCTGGTCGGCGAGGAGCACAAGGAGAACTGCATCGAGGAGGCGGCGCAGACGCGTTACCCCACCCTCCTCATCCAGGATCCGAACTCGCTGAACCAGGACGAGATCGTGCGCAACCTGAAGCAGGTCCGCAAGGCGCTCAGCGACTGCGAGGCGACCGCCTTCTAGGCAGTCGGGCTACTTGCTTCTCAGTCTTCGAGCTCGACCCAGCCCGCTCGGAATATGAGAGACTTCCGCCTCATGCATGGGGGAGGTTGCACGAGGCGCTTCGCGTCCCTGCGAAGCCGGTCCGCTGTCGTTCTGGCGTTGGCGATCGTCGGGGTACTGTCGGTAACGGGCGTCGCCCTGGCGACGGGTTCGAGCGTCAACTTCTCGTTCGCCCCGAGCAATCCCGGGAGCGTGGTCAAGTCCGGCCGGCTCTCTTTTGGTACCCACACGAACTACACGGGCACCGCCCACGTGATGAATCGGATCCAGCTCCGGTGGGACGACGACTTCAACTTCAACCCGGACTCGTTCCCGAAGTGCGACCCGACGGACCTTGCGGGCAACCTGACCATGCAGGCCGCGCTCCAAGCGTGCGGGCCCGCGGCCGGGGCCGCCAACAACGCCTGGCTCTGGCCCGCAAACGCGAACTTCACCAATGGGCAGGCGACATTCAACCTCGCCGACCAGTTCCCCACCGCATGCGTTTTGGCCTTCAACGGCTCGGGCGCTACATCCGAGCTCCTGCTGTTCGTCCGGGTAAAGGTGGTCCAGATGTCCGGCCCGATCGACTGCGGCGGCCCGACGACCAACACCGATGGAGATCAGAGCTTCGTGATCCAGGGCGACCTGTCGGCGAACCCGGCCATCGGTGCCGACTTCACCGACCCCGACGGCTGCTCGGCGCCGGATCCCCGACGGGGTTGTCAGATCGACCTCAACGGCGTCTCCAACGGGCCCATCCGGCTCGTACATCTCAACGCCTCGATCAGCCGGGGCACCTACGTCCGTGCCAAGTGCGTCGATCCGCCCGCGGGCAACCGGAAGTGGAACCTGCAGGCTTTCTACAGCTACATGACCTTGAGCGGCACCAAGACGCAGACGGTGAACGGCTCGCAGACCTGCACCTAGCGCCTGGTCCGGGTCAATCTCCCTCGCATGCTCGGTATGCGCGCGCAGTCTCTCTCTCCCTTTTGGCCGCACGGGAGTGCTCCTCGGCTTCCGCAGCAACGCGTCGTGCGGTGGCTGCCCGCTCGTCTGCCACTGCTGCCTCTCTTTCGGCGCTCAGCCGGCGCGAGCTCGCCTCTCGGTGCTCCCCGGTTTCTCGACTGAGGCAGCCGCGCTCGCGAGATACTGCGCTGGCGATGTCGCAGGAGAACGTCGAGGCTGTGCAACGCGCCTTCGCCGAGTTCGAGAAAGGCACCTTCTGGGTGCCTGAGTTCTTCGATCCGAGCGTTCGGATCGAGTGGCTCGATGCCGTGGGAACAGAATCCGAGACCGTTGGGCTTCAAGCGATGTCCGACTTCATGAAGAACTGGCTCGAGGTCCATGACAACTTGACCCTCACCGCCGAGCGGATCATCGACGCCGGAGACCAGGTGGTCGTGTTCGCCACATGGGGTGGGCGCGGCAAGGCTTCTGGGGTCCCGACCGAATGGCGCCACGGGCAGGTGTGGACGATGCGCGACGGGAAAGCAACCGGCGTAATGTCGTACCGGGATCCCGCCGAGGCCCTCGAAGCCGCCGGGGTTTCGGAGTAGGCGATGTCGCAGGAGAACGTGGAGACGTTCAAGCGCGGCCTCGACGCGTACAACCGCCGGGACATCGAAGCGCTGCTGGAGGAGCTCGACCCCGACGTGGAATGACACCCGGCGCTTGCGGTGTTGCTCGGCGGGGGACAGACGGTGTTTCGCGGGCATCAGGGAGTGCGCGAGTCGATCCAGGAGGAGGATGAGGCCCTGGCCCTATACCAGTTCGAGGTTTCGGAGATCCGGGACCTGGGGACCAAGACCCTCGCGATTGGACGCATCCGCGCCCGTGGCAGGGAGAGCGGAGTTGAGATCGACTCGGACTTTTGCGCTCTGACTGAGAGCAGAGGCACGAAGGGCAGGGACACGAGGGCGATAAGCCTCAGGACGTACTTCGATCTGAATGAAGCCCTCGAAGCCGCCGGGCTACGGGAGTAGGGTCATCGCGTGGCCTATTACCTGGTCCCCGTCGCAGGCGACACAGCCCGAGCCGCTGGCCTGCTGGCGTTGAACGGGATTGAAAACGCCGTCCGAGAGGACGGTGGCCTGGTGGCTCGCCTCGCGGCCCCGGACCCGCAGAAAGCTCGAATCCGTGTTGTGGCATCGCTTGAGGACGGGGACTTTGAGGTCGGGGAGCCTTCGGACGAGCGCGAAGGCAGGCCCGCCGAATAGCGGCCCCCAAACCCGGTACGCGTTTGAGGTAAGCGACTAGACAGCGCGGAGGGGCTTGGGCACCATTCCCATGCGGGGGCGACGCTCGCTTTCGGGACATGCGTCTCAAGGGTGGGACACAAAACCGTCGCCCCCACCATCACTTCCCCCGAAGCCACGGCATCAACAGCTCGGCGCCGCCTTCGAGCTCGTATTCGGTCCATCCGCGCTCGTCGACCCGAGTGCTCCATAGCGTGAGGTCCATGATCAGGGGCCTGGAACCGGCTTGGTCGTCAACTGCGAGCCTTAGCTTCCGCGAGATACTGCGCGGGCATGCCGCAGGAGAACGTGGAAGCGGTGCGGGCGATCTTCGAGCCGACTGCCCGCGGAGATTTCAGCCGCTGGTTTGACAAAGTCACCGACGACTTCGTGTTCGTCACCAGCCCCGACATACCCGATGCGGGTACATACCAGGGGGAGGCGGGGCGTGCCTGGGTCACGGCATGGGTGGAGTCCTTCGAGGGGCACACGATTGAGGCCAGCGACTTCATCGATGGCGGCGACAAAGTCTTCTTCGAAATCTTCCAACGAGGCCGTTCGCGCGGAAGTGAGGTCCCGGTGGAAGGCCGCTGGTGGGTGGTAATGACGTTCCGGGGAGGAGCAGTTGCCCGAATTGAGGTCTTCGACAAACGCGACCTGGCCCTCGAAGCCGCCGGGCTCTCGGAGTAGGCGATGTCGGAGGAGAACGTAGAGTTCCTGCGGCCCGGTTTCGAAGCACTCAACGCCCGTGATCTCGGCAGGCACTACGACGTCTTTGATCCAGAGGTCGAATGGCAGACGTCGGCGGAAGACCCCGACGCCGCAACCCATCGAGGACTGCAGGCGTACAAGCGCTACCTGGAGCAGTGGCTGGAGAGCTTTGATGGGCTGCACGTCGATGTCGAGGAATACATCGACGTTGGCGACGACCGCGTCTTTACGTGGTGTCGCTACACGGGACGGGGCCGGGCAAGCGGCGCACCGGCCGACTGGTACCTGGCGATCATCTTCACCATCCGCGACGGCAAGGTTGTGCGAGGCGAGGAGTACTTCGACCGCGACGAGGCCCTCGAAGCCGCCGGGCTGCGGGAGTAGGCCTATTCGGTTGGCGCTAGGTGCTCGCGCCAGTTCGGCTCGATGCCGTCCAGCGTCTCCTCTAGTGCGACATCCGCCGAGTCGCTCTCCAACCGGTAGGTACGAGATCCGGTATCGGGGTCGACCCTGTACGGGCGTTGGTCGATCTTTTGTTCGAGCACGTCCAGCAGGCTTTGGCCTTTGTCGCTCAGCGGGGTCATCGTGACTTCTGCCGCCACCGCAACTGATGCTAACCATCGGTGCCCGTACCCCGCATAGTCCGGCTGCCACCACAAGACGAAACCCCCGCCTCAGCAGGGGCTTCGTGAGGGGTGAGCGACCGGATTCGAACCGGCGACCGCCTGGACCACAACCAGGAGCTCTACCAGCTGAGCTACGCTCACCGCGCGTCACTCAATGTACCGGCAGCGGCGCCTGCCGATCGACCCACACATCTAGGAATTAGCCGGGGTTAACGCCCCCGGCAGGATTCGAACCTGCGACCCTCGGATTAGAAATCCGACGCTCTGTCCGCTGAGCTACGGGGGCCCGCGCGGAGCGTAGCGACAGGTGCAGCCGACGCAGGAACAGTGGCTAGACTCGTCCTCCTCGGGGTGTGGCGAAGTCTGGTATCGCATCCGGTTTGGGGCCGGAAGATCGCCGGTTCAAATCCGGCCGCCCCGATCCCAAGGAAGGATTGGCTAAACCGGCGGCCTCGAATCGCAGCCCCCCCCTGGCAAATAGGGCGCTTCCGACGCAGTTAGGGTTCCGCCGCGATGGCGGAGGTCCGGCCACTTCAGGCGCTTCACTACAACCTCAGCGCGATCCCCTCGCTTGCGGACGTCACCGCCCCGCCGTACGACGTCGTCGACGCGAGGCTGCGGGCCCAGCTCCTCGCCCGATCGCCCCTGAACGTGGTCGAGATCGATCTGCCTCAAGCGCCGGCCGGCGGAGACCCCTACGAGCACGCCGCCGAGACCCTCGAGGCATGGACCCTCCAGGGGGTGCTCGCGGCCGACCGCGAGCCGGCGATCTGGGCGCTTACCCAGGACTACCGAGGGCCCGATGGCAGCCCGCGCACGCGGCACGGTTTCCTCGCCCGCGTGCGCGTGACCGAGTATGGCTCCGGCCTCGTCCGCCCCCATGAGCGCACCCAACCCGGCCCCAAGGAGGACCGGTTGCGGCTGACGGAAGCCACTCGCCACAACATGTCCCCCATCTTTGCCCTTCATCCCGGGGACTCCTGGCGACACATCGAACCCCGCCTGGGCGCCAACCCGTGGGGTGAGGTCACGGATCCGGACGGCACCGTGCATCGCATCTGGCGCCTTGCCGACTCCTCGGTTCACGACGCCCTCGCAGCGGAGCTTGCCGACGCCGAGCTTCTGATCGCCGACGGGCACCACCGCTACGAGACCGCTCGCACCTATGCCCACCAGATCGGCGGCGAGGGCGCGCACCGCTACACGCTCGTGTGCCTGGTCTCGCTCCAGGACCCCGGCCTGACCGTCTTCGGCACGCATCGCCTGCTTCGCGACCTCGACGCCGGCGCACAGGAGCGGCTGGCGGAGGGCATCCGCGCGCACTTCGAGCTCGAGGAGGTGGACGCGGACAACCTCGATCCCGCCGGCACCGATGGGGTCGGCATCTTCGGCTACATCGACACCGGCATGAAGCGCGCCCTTCGCCTTCGGCTCGGGGACGTCGCGGCGGTCGACGAGGCGCTCGCCGGCTGCTCGCAGGCGTACCGGCGTCTGGACTCGGTGATCCTCGAGGAGCTGATCCTCAAGCGCACTCTTGGGCTCTCGGACACGGACATCGCCGCCAAGCGGGGGCTCGGCTACGCGACCGACCCCGTCGAGGTGCGACGCGTGCTCGACGAGGGCACCTATCAGGCCGCCTTCCTGCTTCGCCCCACGCCGGTCGAGCAGGTGCGAGAGATCGCGGCACACGGCGAGACCATGCCCCCCAAGTCCACTTACTTCTTCCCGAAGATTCTGACCGGAGTGGTGTTCAATCCACTGAGCTGATGAAGATCTACACACGCAAGGGCGACGACGGCACGACCACGCTCTGGTACGGCGGCAGAGTCGCCAAGACGGACGCCCGTACCGAGGCGTACGGCACCCTCGACGAAGCCGGTGCCGCCATCGGCGTCGCCCGTTCGCTGTGCAGCCCGGGTGACGCGGAGATGGCCGCCGACCTGGTGGACCTGCAGCGGCAACTGTTCGTTGCAGGGGCCGAGCTCGCAACCGCGCCCGAGGCGTCCGGGCGCTTGGAGGACGGGGTCAGCCGGGTCACCGACGCGATGGTCGAGGGGCTCGAGCCGGTCATCGACCGCTACATGGAACAGGTCGACCTGCCGCCGAAGTTCGTGCTCCCGGGCGGCACCACCCTCTCCGCCCAGCTCGACGTCGCCCGCGCAACGATCCGGAGGGCTGAGCGGCGCGTCGTAGCCCTGAAGGAAGCAGATGGGCTCGCCTCGGAGGCCGTGCTGCGTTTCTTGAACCGCGCGTCCGACCTCGCCTTCGCGATGGCCCGCTACGCGGACGTCAGCGATCCAGAGCTGTTCGAGGGCCGCGACAAGGAGAACGACGGTGGTTAAGGCGACCGCTCGTCGCCGCCAGGGATACACCCATGACGTCGAGATCCAGGGCGGACACCGCCTGGTGATCGACGAGCCCGAGGAGGTCGGCGGCGCCAACCAGGGGCCCTCCCCCACCCGCACCCTCGCCGCGGCCCTCGCCGCCTGCACCGCGATCACGATCGAGATGTACGCGGGGCGCAAGGGCTGGGACGTGGGCAACGTGGAGGTCGAGGTGGACATGGAGTACGGCTCCTCGAGCGTCCCACGGTCGTTCGAGGTCACCCTGCGACTGGAGAAACGGCTCAGCGAGGAACAGGCCGGCCGCCTCGTGGAGATCGCCGGGAAGTGCCCCGTCCACAGGGCGTTGAGACACGAGACCGAGGTCTCGATCGAGGACCGCGTCGAGCTGGTCTGACGTGGACCTCGGGCTCGACGGCAAGGCCTGCGCGATTACCGGCGCCAGCCGCGGCATCGGCCGCGAGGTCGCCCGCCGCCTTTGCGCCGAGGGCGCCAGCACCTTGCTCGTGGCCCGGTCCGCAGACGCGCTCGATGAGGCGGCGCGGCAGTGCGCGGCCGCAGGTGGCCGGGCCGAGCCCCTGGCGCTCGATGTCACCGAGCCCGAAGCCGGCGAGCGAATCGTCGCCACCGCCACAGCCAGCTTCGGCCAGCTCGACGTCCTGGTCAACAATGCCGGAACGGCCAGGTGGCGGCCCCTCGAGGAGGTGCCGGACGACGACTGGCGACAGGCCTGGGAGCTGAACGTGATGGCGCCGCTGCGGGCGATGCGCGCGGCCGCGCCTGCCATGGCTGAGCGCGGCTGGGGCAGGATCGTCAACGTCAGCTCGACCGCCGCCAAGCGCCCCTCGGCCATGATGCCCGAGTACTCGGTGGCCAAGGCCGCCGAGCTCTCGCTCTCGCGCCTGTTCGCCGACCGCTACGCGGCGGAGGGAGTACTCGTCAACGCCGTCTGCCCCGGCCCGACCAAGTCCGAGCTCTGGATGTCCGAGGGCGGCCTGCTCGATCAGTCGCAGCGGGTCGGGGGCCAGGAGAGCCGGGAGGAGGCGCTCGAGGTGGCAGGCGCGAAGCGCCCGATCGGGCGCCTGGCGGAGGTCAAGGAGATCGCGGACGCGATCGTCTTCCTGTGCTCGGACCGAGCCTCATACGTCGCCGGCGCCGCGTGGAGCGTTGACGGTGGCACCGTGCAGGTGATCATCTAGGCGTGGCCGACTCGCTGCGCAGCGCCCTTCTCGATCCTGTCGAGGCGGCCGCGATGAAGGCGCCCGGAACCACTGATGCGGCGGTGCTGATCCCGATCTTCGGTCACCCTGAGCAGCCAGGGCTGGTGTTCACGGAGCGGCGCTCGGACCTGCGCCGTCACGCAGGCGAGATCTCCTTTCCCGGCGGACGCCAGGACGATCCGGCAGAGGACCTGGTGGCGACCGCTCTGCGCGAGGCCGAGGAGGAAATCGGGCTCGATCCGGCCGACGTCGAAGTGGTCGGCGCCCTGCCCCCGGTCGGCACCTTCGTCACCGGCTACAAGGTCCACCCGTTCGTAGGCGTGATCCCGGAGCGCCTCTCGTTCAAGCCGAGTCCGAGCGAGGTCGCGGCGATCCTCCTCTTCCGGCTCGATGAGTTGCGCGCCGGCTTCGCGATGCGCCGCCTGGTTCGCCGCGGCATCCCAATTCGCACTCCAACGTACGTGGTCGGCGAGCACCTGATCTGGGGCGCCACGGGGCGCATTCTCGGCGAGTTGCTGGAGCGGCTGGGCCTCTAGCTCTGTCGAGCGCCCGTCAGCCGCTCGGCGGCGGCCAGCATCGCCTCGGTCCAGGCTTCCCAGTCTGCGGGGTCGCCCGTGACCACCTCGACCGGGATTCGCCAGCGGTCCGCCGCTTCGCGGACGATCGCGGCGCCACGCTCGAGCTCCGGCTGCGGCACCCGTCCCGCCGCCTCGTAGACGAAGCCGCGCACTGGCGTATCGACCAGCTTCTCCATCAGGCGCTCCAACCGCGAGCCGTGGATGGCCGCGACCGCCTCCGGCTCTCCGACAGCCGAGCCGAGGAGCCAGAAAACCACCGCCACGTCCCCAACCTGATCGAGGATGGACGCGACGCGATCGGGGTCAGCGACCACCGCTTCCAGGCCGGCGGCCAGGATGTCTTCCGCATCGCTGGGATCGCGCGTCGTTCCGCGAGTCTGCCACCCGGCGCTGACCAGGCGCCTGCCCAACTCCTGGCCGCGACATCCGCAGCCCACGATCAGCGCGCGCGCCAGACTCCGCTCCGCCAGATCGACGCCGCGGCCGCCGGCACCTAAACGCCGAACTCGTCCTCGAGGTCCCCGATCCGGTCGTCGTGCGAACGCCGCTGACTCTCCCGGATCGCCTGGTCCTCCTGCGCCATGCGCGAGGCATCCGCCCGCGTCAGGTCGCGCTCGCCGCGGCGGCGGCGCATCTCGTTCTGCGCCTCGATCATCTGCTGGATGTCCTCGGTCTCCAAGCGCGCCTCGTCCTCGAACGAGCGGGTCGGCCGCCAGTCAACGAGGTCGGCGCCGCTGCCCGGATAGGCGCGGGCCAGGAGGACGAGTACCAGGACGATGAAGCCAACCAGTCCCAGGCTTAGGAGAATGAAGTCCATGGAACCCTCATCGCCAACCATAGACGCTTTGATCGTCGATGCGGTTCGCACGCCGATGGGCCGCTACGGCGGGGTGCTCGCGGGAGTCCGGCCGGACAACCTGGCCGCCCACGTGTTGGCGCAGGCCGTGGAGAGAACCGGCATCGAGCCGGCAGCGGTCTGCGACGTCTACCTGGGGGCGGCCAACCAGGCGGGCGAGGACAACCGCGACGCCGCCAGGATGGCGGCGCTTCTGGCCGGCCTGCCGCCGGAGGTCCCGGGGGTCACCGTGAATCGGCTCTGCGCGTCGGGCCTGGAGGCCGTCAACCAGGCTTCGCGCGCCCTGCGTCTGGGCGAGGGAGACCTGTACCTGGCCGGCGGCGCGGAATCCATGAGCCGTGCTCCGTGGGTGGTCCCGAAGCCGGAGGCCGGGTTGCCCCGCGGGCCACAGACGATGCACGACACCGCGCTCGGGTGGCGGCTGATCAACCCGCGGCTGGCGGAGCGCTACTCCACCGAGTCGATGGGCGAAACCGCCGAGAACGTCGCCGAGCGTTACGGGATCGCGCGCGACGAGCAGGATCGCTTCGCCCTCCAGAGCCACGCCCGCGCGGTTGCTGCGGGAGCGGAGGGGCGATTCGCCGACGAGCTCGTGCCGGTCGAGGCACCGTCGGCGAATGGCGGCGACCCGATAACGGTGGCCGCGGACGAGGGGCCGCGCGCCGACACCTCGCCCGAGAAGCTGGCCCGGTTGCGACCGGCATTTCGCGAGGGCGGCACGGTGACCGCCGGCAATGCCTCGACCCTGAACGACGGCGCCGCCTGCCTGGTGCTGGCGTCGCACGAGCGAGCGAAGGAGATCGGAGCCCGCCCCCTGGGGCGCATCGTCTCGATCGGTGTCGCGGGTGTCGACCCCGCGTACATGGGAATGGGGCCGGTGCCCGCGATTCGACGGGCGCTCGACGCCGCCGGCCTGGGCCTCGACCAGATCGACCTGATCGAGATCAACGAGGCGTTCGCCGCCCAGGTCCTCGCCTGCGTCGGCGAGCTCGGGATCGACGAGGAGCGGTTGAACGTCAACGGCGGCGCGATCGCCCTCGGCCACCCGCTCGGCTGCTCCGGAGCCCGGATCCTGACGACGCTGGTCTGGGAGCTGCGACGCCGGCGGGGCCGCTACGGGATCGCAGCGCTGTGCGTGGGAGTCGGGCAGGGCGTCGCGACGATCGTCGAGAACCCAGAGGTTGGATAGCCTCGCGTCCATGGCCGCCACGGAGCTCGCGAGCGTCGACGGGCGAATCTCGCCGACGACCGAGGCGACAATCCCCCTGCCCGAGGATGGGCTGTACCGAGGCGACGGTGTGTTCGAGGTCATTCGGCTGTACCGAGGCGACCCCTTCGCGCTTCGCGAGCACCTGGAGCGCCTCGAGCGCTCGGCGGCCGCGATCGAGCTGCCGGTGGAACGGGCTCTGATCGAGACCGAGCTGGACGCACTCCTGGCCGAATTCGGAACGGACGACGCCCAGCTTCGGATCGTGCTCACTCGCGGGGGGCGCCGAATCCTGCTGACCGAGACGCTCCCGGTGCTGGGCGCCGACATACGCCTGGCCACCGTCACCTACTCGCCCAGTGTGATCCTCACGGGCGCCAAGACGCTTTCCTACGCGGCCAACATGCAGGCGACGCGGATCGCCCAGGGCCGCGGCGCCGACGAGGCCGTGCTGGTGAGGCCCGACGGCATCGTGCTGGAGCCGCCCACCTCGACGATCTTCTGGGTCTCCCCCGAGGCGGGGCTTCGGACCCCATCGCTGGGCTCCGGCATCCTCGAGTCGATCACGCGCGCCCAGATCGTGCGCTCCCTCCACGTCGAGGAGGGCGAGTTCCCCATCGAGGACCTACTGGGCGCCCGCGAGGCCTTCCTGGCCTCGACCGTCCGCGAGGTGCAGCCGGTGGCGACGATCGACGATCGCCCGCTGGAGACGCCCGGGCCCCGTACGCTCGAGGCCGAGCAGGCCTTCAGGCGAGCCGTGGAGCAGGCGCTCGGAGCGCCGCGGTCTACCGCGTAGGGTCCAGGCGTGGACCTCGACCTCACCGATGAGCAGCGCCTGATCCAGGAGACGGCGCGCGATTTCGTCGACAACGAGATCGTCCCCCGCGCCCGCGACAACGACCGTGCCGCGCGCTTCGATCGCGAGCTCGCCCAGCGACTGGGCGACATGGGCTACCTGGGCGCGCCGGTGGCCGAGGAGTACGGCGGCCGCGGGCTCGACTACGTCAGCTACGGCCTGATCGTCGAGGAGGTGGGTCGGGGCGACTCGTCGGCCCGCACAGTGGTCTCGGTCCAGACCTCCCTCGTCTGCGGCTCGATCGAGCGCTGGGGAACCGAGGAACAGAAGCGCCGGTGGCTGCCGCGCCTGTGCTCCGGCGACGCCCTTGGCTGCTTCGGCCTCTCGGAGCCCGATGCCGGCTCGGACCCGTCGTCGATGCGAACCCGGGCTCAGTTCGAGGACGGCCGCTGGGTCATCAACGGCCAGAAGATGTGGATCTCGCTCGGCAATCACGCGGAGCTGGCGCTGATCTTCGCCCAGACCAATCCGGAGAAGCGCCATCGGGGAATCGCCTGCTTCTGCGTTCCGACGTCCACGGAGGGGTTCTCCTCCCAGGAGATCCACGGCAAGCTCGGGCTGCGCGCCTCTGACACCGCGTCGATCGGGCTGGACCAGATCGAGGTTCCCGAGGACGCACTGCTGGGAGAGGTTGGCGACGGCTTCAAGATCGCGATGACGGCGCTCGACTCCGGTCGCTACTCGGTGGCCGCCGGTTGCGTCGGGATCTGCGAGGGCTGCGTCCGGGCCTCTGTGGACTACGCGACGCAGCGGGAGCAGTTCGGCGTCCCGATCGCGAGCTTTCAGCTCGTCCAGGAGATGATCGCCGACATGGTCACGCGCAGGGACGCAGGTCGCCTGCTGGTTCGCCGGGCCGGGATCCTCAAGGACCAGGGAAAGCCGAACACGCTCGAGACTTCGGTCGCGAAGCTGTACGCAACCGAGTCGGCAGTGGAATGCGCCAATCTCGCGATCCAGGTACATGGGGGCTCCGGGTACGTGGACGACTATCCGGTGGAGCGCTACCTGCGGGACGCTCGCGTGACCACCCTGTACGAGGGGACCTCGCAGATCCAGAAGCTCATCATCGGCCGCGAGGCGACGGGCATCAACGCGATGACTCCTCCCCGCGTCCAGGCGTGAGCACGCTGGTCGAGACCAGCGTCGACGGACAGGTGGCGCTGTGTCGGATGAACCGGCCCGAGGCGCGGAACGCGCTGTCGCCCGAGGTGATGGAAGAGCTTGCCGCTGCGGTCGAGCGATTCGACGCCGACCCGGAGGTCCGCTGCCTGGTGATCGCCGGCTCCGACGAGGTCTTCGCCGCCGGGGCCGACATCCGCGCGCTTCGCGAGCGCAGCTTTCAGGAGTCGCTGCGTCATCCGGCGGCCGCGTTCTGGGGGCGCTTGGCGGCCTGCCGGACGCCGATGGTCGCGGCCGTCTCGGGGTTCGCCCTGGGCGGCGGCTGCGAGCTGGCTCTGCTCTGCGATCTGATCGTGGCCTCCGAGACGGCCGAGTTCGGCCAGCCGGAGATCACCCTCGGGATCATCCCCGGCGCCGGCGGGACCCAGCGCCTCGCACGTGTGATCGGAAAGCACCGGGCAATGGATCTGGTGCTCACCGGCCGGCGGATCGACGCGGCTGAAGCCTTTCGACTGGGGATGGTGAACGAGGTCGCCGGCCCGGGTAAATGGCTTGACCGCGCCTTGGAGCTCGCGCAGAGGATCGCCAGGCACCCTCCGATCGCCGTCCGGCTCGCCAAGCAGGCCGTGCTCGCCGCCGACGAGACCACCCTGAGCGCCGGCCTCGATCAGGAACGCCGGCTGTACGAGCTGGCGATGGCGACCGAGGACCGCATCGAGGGCATGGATGCGTTCCTCGAGAAGCGAAAGCCCGAATTCAGGGGGAGGTGACCGTGGCGTGGTCCAGCGGGTCGGTGTCGTCGGCGCGGGAACCATGGGTGCGGGAATCGCCCAGCTCGCGTGCATGGGCCGGTTCGAGACCTATCTCCACGACCCGGTCTCCGATGCGCTCGAGGTTGGCGCCACGCGACTGCGCCAGGCACTGGTAAAGGGGACCGAGCGAGGCCGCTGGAGCGCCGGGGCAGCCGAGGCCGCAGCCTCAAGGCTGCGGGAGGCGACGAGGCTCGAGGATCTGGGCGGGTGCGAGCTTGTGATCGAGGCGGCGCCCGAGGATTTGGAGCTGAAGCGCGAGCTGTTCCGGGAGCTGGCCGGCGTCTGCGCGCCCCAGGCGATCCTGGCCACGAACACGTCCTCCCTGTCGGTGACCGCGATCGGTTCCGAAGTCGATTTGCCCGAGCGCATTTGCGGCATGCACTTCTTCAACCCGCCGGCGCTCATGCGGCTGGTGGAGGTGGTTGCCGGGGAGCGCACGTCGGAGCGGACGCTCGCGACCGCCGACGAAGTCGCCCGTGCCATGGGTCGGGAGCCGATCCGTGCCGCCGACGCGATCGGCTTCGTCGCCAACCGGACCGCCCGCCCGTTCACGCTGGAGGCTCTGCGCCTGCTGGGCGAGGGGGTCGCCACGCACGATCAGATCGATCGCATCGTGCGAATCGGAGGCGGGTTTCGCATGGGCCCGTTCGAGCTCATGGACCTGGTCGGCGTTGACGTCAACTTCGAGGTGGCGAAATCGTTCTGGGGACAGAGCTCGCGTGAGCCCAGATGGGAGCCCCACCCCATCCAGGCCCAGATGGTGGCCGATGGTCGCCTTGGTCGGAAGGTGGGCCGCGGCTACTACGACTACGGCCGCGGGCCGCACCGGCCCGACGATCCGGAGCCGGCCGGCCGCGATCCGGGCTGGAGCCAAGATCACGAGCTCGAGGCCTCGGTCCACTTCCAGGCCTTCCCCACCCTGGATGCTGCGACTCTGGTCGAGTTGGCAACGACCTCGGCGGACGTCGAGGCCGCCGAGACCTACTTCAGCTCCATGGGCAAGCGCGTCGAGCGGGTCGCCGATGTGCCCGGGCTCGTCCTGGGGCGAATCCTCGCCCAGATCGTCAACGAGGCCCACTTCGCAGTCGGTCAGGGTGTCGCCGCTGCCGAGGACGTGGACGTCGCGATGCGGCTCGGTTTCAATTGGCCGCGCGGTCCGTTCGAGTGGGCCGAGGAGATCGGCCCGGCCCGCCTGGTCAGGGTCCTGGACGCACTGGGCTCGGAGCTGGATGCCGAGCGCTATCGCGTGGCGCCGCTGCTTCGCCACGCCGCCAAGGAAGGGACCCCTCGACCGTGATCAGGTGTGGGTCAGGAGATCGAGCGTGGAATTGGGGACGGCATGGGTCCCCAATCATCCACTCGGCGTGGTTTCGAACGTCCCGCAGTTGATGCCGCCGTAGACGAAGGTCGGCACCACCGGCCACTGGCGTTTCCAGCTCGCCATCTCGGAGGACGGGAACACGTTCAGCCAGCGCGGGTCTCGGCGGTTGGGGTCGGCCAGCGCCTTCTCCTTCAGCATCGAGTCGTACTGGTCGATCGAGTCCTCCAGCGTGTTCGAGTTGAGGATCACCTCGCGCCCGAAGAACTCGGCCGTCTTGCGCACGCCGGGGATCTTCGACAGGTGGGGGTGCCAGGAGTCGGCGGCGACCCCGTTCTCGGACGAGACCCAGACCCCGTCCTCGGTGTTGACGCAGAGCGAGTGATTTCCGTCGGTGTGGCCGGGGGTCCAGACGAGCGCCACCCCCTTGCCCAGCTCGACGTCGCCGTCGATCAGCACCACGTTGTCGGTGATCAGGTCCTTGGTCCCGTCCTCGACGTACCAGGCCCACTGCATCGGGTGCAGCGAGGCGAAGGTGTCCCACTCCTTGCGCTGGGCGATCAGCTTCGCGTTCGGGAACAGCGGCGGCCGCGGCGCGGCCTCTCCCGGGATCGGCTCGGTGGTGCCGAGCACGAAGCGCAGGTCCTGGACGTGGAGATGATCGAAGCTGACGTAGTCGACCTGCTCGGGGCGGAGCCCGACCGTGGCCAGAGCCTCGTCGGGGTGGTTCCAGATCGTCGCCAGGACCTTGTAGGAGAGGAAGTCTCCGAGCTTCTCGATCTGCTGCGCGTAGTAGGGCGCCTCGGCAGGGCCTTCGGGGACGGTCGGCTCGTAGGCGAGCGTCCGAAGCTGCCCGTCGAAGTCCTCGAACTGGACCACCTGTAGCCGGTTGATGATGTTGACGTAGGGGTTCGCGCCCCTGGCTGCGCCGCCAAATGCGAACTTCAGCGGATAGCCCGCGGAGGCGATGTCCACCGTGCGGACCGCGTGAACCTGGTTTTCCGGCGTCGCGAAGCGCGCCCTGAACTCGGCCGCGGCCTCCCGAATCGCCGCCGGCCGGTCGCCGCGAGGCCAGGTCTCGTTGGCCTCGTCGAACTCGTGGAAGGGGCGCAGCCCGATGCTCTCGATCTTGACCTTGGGAACCTCGACGACGGCCATCCGCACCTTCCTCCTAACGGTCGATTGGTCGCGCCCTGCCCGGCGCCGATGCTGCCCCTGGGCCTGGCGCTAAAGTCACGGTCGACGCCGAACTCTAGCGCCGCGCCCTCACCGCCGGTAGGAAATCCATGTTCAGGAACGATCCGTCGCCACGCCCCTCCCGTCGCCTCGTCACCGGGATCGCGGCGGCGCTCACAAGCCTCCTGATCGCGGCGGGCGCGATGGCCCCGGGTGCGGGCGCGGGTGCGGGCAGCAACACTCCCCTGCGGCCCGATCTGGTGACGCTGCGGCTGACCCAGGACGACCTGGTTCTGGAGCCGAGCGACGGGAAGCTCTTCTTGCGGCTCTCAAACCAAATCGGAAACAGGGGCCCGGGCCCGCTGGAGGTCTACCCGAGCGCGAGCTCGAACAACTGCGACGGGGACGACAACCCCGCCAACGACCGCGACGTCTACCAGCGGGTGTTCAAGGACTCGAACGCCGACAACGTGTTTGAGCGTGGGCAGGACCTCGAGTCACACGACATCCTGTTCGGCTGCGAGCGGTACCACCCGGCTCACCACCATTGGCACGTGCTCGACTTCAGTCGCTACAAGCTGGTGCGCGAGCGGAGCGGTCGGACGGTGGCCCGCTCGACGAAGATCGGCTTCTGCATCGTCGACACCGACCACCGTTTCGCAAGCCTGCCGGGCTCGCCGCCGCAGAAGTACTACCCCGCGGGCAGCGAGGACTGCGACCAGGAGTCGATCGATGGCCTCTCCGTTGGCTGGGCGGACACCTACGGCTACTGGCTGCCCGGACAGCAGCTCAACGTAAACGGCCTGCGGCACGGCCGCTACTGCCTGGTCTCGACCGCCGATCCGGAAAACCTGCTGCGAGAGACCGACAACTCGAATAACGCCAACCGGGTCAAGATCGGGCTACACCCAGCCAAGCGCACGGTCGAGCGGCTGCCCGGCCCCTGCCGAAAGCAGCAGTGAGTTAGGAGCCGGCGGTCAGCTTGGCGGGCTCGCCCGCCTGGACTTCGCCGGCTTTGCCGGCCCAGTCGGCCTCGGGCGAAGGAGGCGTGTCGCGCAGGTACCACTCGGCGTCCAGCGCTCCCATGCACCCCGTGCCGGCGGCCGTCACTGCCTGACGGTAGGTGTGGTCGACCAGGTCACCCACGGCGAAGACGCCCGCCAGGTCGGTGCGGGTGGAGCCATCCTGGGTCTGCACGTAACCCTGGTCGTCGGTGGCGACCTGGTCGCGCACCAGCTCTGAGCGGGGGGTGTGGCCGATCGCCACGAACGCGCCGCCCACCTCCAGCTCCTCGATCTCGCCCGTCTCGGCGTTGCGCAGGCGGACCTTGGCCAGCTTGCCGTCGTCCCCGGCCAGGAACTCTTCGGGAACGTACGGCGTCTTCAAATGGATGTTCTCGACCTCCTGGGCTCGGTCCAGCATGATCTTCGAGGCGCGAAACTCGGGACGGCGGTGGACGATGTCCAGGTCGGAGGCGAACTTGGAGACGAAGATCGAGTCCTCCATCGCCGAGTCGCCGCCGCCGATCACGACCACCTTCTCGCCCTTGAAGAAGGCGCCGTCGCAGACCCCACAGGTGGAGACGCCACGTCCGCCCAGCTCGATCTCGCCCGGGATGCCGAGCCGCTTCGGCTCCGCGCCCATGGCGAGAATCACGGTCTTCGCCAGATGCTCGGTGTCGCCCACCCAGACGTGGTGCAGGCCGCCGTCGGAGAGTTCGATCCGCGTCGCGTCGTCCGTGATGAACCGGGTCCCGAACCGCTCCGCCTGGGCGCGGAAGGCCTGCATCAGCTGCGGGCCCATGATCCCCTCGGGGAACCCGGGATAGTTCTCGACGTCTGTCGTGTTCTGGAGCTGGCCACCCCACTGGAAGCCCTCGATCACGAGCGGCTCCAGGTCGGCGCGGGCGGTGTAGACGGCGGCCGTGTAGCCCGCGGACGCGCCGCCGACGATGATCACGTTCTCTACTCGTTGCTCGTTCACATTCGCTCCGTCTCGCTCAGCGCCCTTCCGTTTCGCCTCCACCGCCGATTATACTTTACTTTCTGAAGTAATGGCCGGACCCGCCTCGGGATGCGAGCTTGCGATGCCGGGGCTGACCGGCGCCGCGGCCCTCTGCGCCTCCCAGCGCGCCACCGTCTTGCGCAACTGCAGGAAAGCGACGATGCCGGGCGGGATCGGCAACCAGAAGGCGATCAACCGGTATGTAAGCACGGCCGCGAACACCTCTCCTCCGGGCACGCCGAAGAGCACGAATGTGCCGATCATCCCCGCGTCCACGGCTCCCACTCCCGCCGGCGCGAACGGGAAGAGGTTGGCGACCATGCCGACGAAGAATCCCTGCACTACGACACCCAGGGGTATATGGGCGCCGTAGGCATGAAACGCCGCCCAGAGGATGCCGATGTTGGCCGCCCAGAAGCCGACGGCGCCGAGCACCGCCAGCCCGCCCCGCGACGGCTCCCGGACAAAGCTGACCGCCGTGCGCGTGCCGCTGGCGAGGGTGGCGGGCCCGCTGGCCAGACGTTGCGCGTGGCGCACGAAGCGGTACCCCCGGGCGAAGCTCGTCAAGCGGCGCTCGATGTCCTCCGGGATAAGCGTGAGGAGCAGGAATACCGCGATCAGGACACCGGCGACCGCCGCCGGAACGATCGTCAGGCCGGCCGGGTTCGCCCCGTTGAAGATGCCGGTGCGCAGGAGAATCCCGTCGAGTACGAGGGCGAGCATGTACACCGCGTACAGCAGAACGAGGAAGGCCACCATGCGGCGGGCCGTCTCGCGCCGCGGCATCCCCGCCTTGCGAAGCGCCCAGTAGGTGAGCACGATGCCGCCAGCGCCGCCCGCCGAGAACAGGCGGGTCGCCGCCAGGCCCGCCATGGTGATCTGGTACGACTCGCGCCACTCCAGGTGCAGGACCTGTTCGCCGACAACGCCCCGGAAGAGCGCGACATAGGAGAAGAAGGCGAGCACGTTGAAGGCGAGCGCGACCGTGATCCAGATGGCGTTGGCATCGCCGAGCTTGGCCAGCGCATCCTGGGTGTCCAAGGCCCGTGGCAGGAGGACGTAGATCGCCGCCACAAGCAGGAGGACCACCACCAGCGTCTCGGCGATCCGCTTGGGATCGGCGAAGAAGGAGGGCTCGCCCTCTTGGCCCTCATTCTCGAGCGCCTCCAGGTCGCGATCGACCACCTCTGGGTCGTTACCCATCGCGCCGAATACTGGCACGCCTGTCAGCCGTTGGCCAGCCGCTCGAGCCGCTGCACGGCGGCGCTGATCCGCAACGCCAGCGGCTCCGCAAGGGGCTCGCCCCGCCGCACGAGCGCCACCAGTGCGGCGCCGGCCACGAGGTCGATCGCGTAGTGCTCGCCCAGGTACACGAGCGCGAAGCCCAGGGTCAGCGCATAGCCCCACCCAGCCGCGCCGGCCGTCGCCCCGGTCTCGGAGAGCAGGATTGCCGCCAGGACCGAGGTCGCGAAGTGCAGGGAGGGCATGGCCGCCCAGGGATTTCCGCCCAGGGATTCATAGAGCGCCGGCCAGGCACGACCCCAGGTCCTCTCCCCCACCTCCACCATCACCCGCCGCAGGCGTGGAGGCTCGGCCGCAGCCACGATCTCGGCGCCGCCGTCAGCCGGCTCCGCCGTCAGATAGCCCCGCTCGGCCGCCCACCACGGTGGGGCCGTGGGGACCGCGAAGTAGACGGCGCACCCAAGGTCGTAGGCGGCCGCCATCTGACGAGCCGCTCGCGCGAATCGCTCCCCCCGGAACGCCAGTATCCACAGCAGCGCCAGATGCGGCTCGATGAACCAGGCCCAGTGGACCATCGCCAGGCCGCGGTCGAGCGCGGTGACCTCGCCTGGACGGGAGAAGGCACGCTGGAGGCGGATGTTCGGCAGCTCGCCGAGCCCGAGCACACGGTCGACCGGGATGGGATAGCGAACCCGAAGGCGCCGCCGCAGCCGTTCGGGATCGTCATAGGGCAGCTCGTGAATGACCGTGAACGCCCACATCTGGAGCCCGAACAGCGCGGCATCTCGAGCCTTGGAGCGGGGTCGCAGCACGGCAAGCGCGAAGGGCGCGGCCGCGGCCGCGGCAATCGTCACGGGTGGCGGGACGCGCAGGCGGCGGCGGACCAGGGGCACGATCACCGACCCCGCCAGCGCGAGCCAGGCCGCCGCCCGGACGGACGTGCGGGGGCTCGGGCCCGTGCGGCGGCAACGCTTCGGACTGAGCCGAGGGCTCAGGGCGCGTAACGGAATGGCGGCGCTCCACCCATTTCGTCGGCTCCTCGCAGCAAGGCGCGGCGAGTATAGGCTCGGGATGGAGTGAGCGGCCAGCGCTTACAGGGTCGGAAGGCCGCGGTCACCGGAGCCGGCGGCTTCATCGGCAACGCGATCTGCCGGCGACTGGCCGTCGAAGGGGCCGAGGCCCTGGGGCTGGATGTCAACCCCGAGACCGCCGACCGGGTGAGGGCGTCGGGCGCTGAGTTCGTCGAAGCGGACGTCGCCGACCGCGAGGGCCTTGCCGCAGCGCTCCACGGGGCGGACCTGGTGGTGCATACGGCGGCCCAGGTGCGTGAGTGGGGCTCCATGGACGACTTCATCCGGGTGAACGTGGCCGGCACCGCCCACCTGCTCGACGCTTGTGCCCAGGCCGGCGCGGATCGCGTGGTCCACATCAGCTCGGTGGTCGTCTACGGGTACGAGAGCCCCTCCGACCAGGACGAGTCGGCCGCTCGCCGCACCTACGGAAACCCCTACATCGACACGAAGTCGGCCTCGGACCGCCTCGCGTGCAGGCGAGGCTCGGTGGTCATCCGTCCTGGCGACGTCTACGGACCCGGATCCGTGCCGTGGACGCTTCGTCCGCTCGAGATGGCGCGCGCGGGACAGCTCGCCGTGCCGGGTCGCGGCGACGGGCTGATGCTGCCCCTATACATCGACGACCTCGCAGACGCCGTCGTCCTGGCACTCGCCGACGGGCAGGCCGGCGAGGCGTACACGGTCTGGGACGACCGCGCCCGCGTGACCTTCGAGGACCACTTCAACCACCTGGCAAGGCTCGCCGGCGGCCGTGAGGCGCGGCGCATGCCACGCCCGGTCCTGGAGCTGGCGGGCATGGCGATGGAGGGATGGGCGAAGTTGCGCGGCGCCCCACCGGCTTTCAGCGCCGGCGCGGTGACCTTCATCGATCGCCGCGCCGCCGTGTCGGCGGCGAAGGCGCGTGACCAACTGGGCTGGGCGCCGGCGGTCACCTACGAGGAAGGGATGAGGCGCACGGAGGAGTGGCTGCGCGCCGAGCACCTGATTTAGGCAGCAGGACGGCGCGGTGGGTTCGGTGCCCGGATTATGATGCTCGCGCCTTGGCGCCCCGAGGGACGAAACCAGCCGCCCCGTCGTCTGCCAGGGAGCGCGGCACGACCGATCGCTCGGTGAAGCCGAAGGCTGCATCGGGGCTTGGCCTGGCCGTGCTGCTCGCTGCCCTCGCCATGGCGGTGTTCGCGGCTCCCGCGCAGGCGACGATCTTTGGCCCCCGTGCGGGGCACTCGCCGAACGCCGACGACATCCGCACGGCCTACTGGATAGCGATCACGGTCGCTGCGCTGCTGGTGATCGCGATTCACGTCCTGGGCATCGCCGCGATCGTCCGCTTCCGGGCCCGCCGGGGGCGAACCCCACGTCGCTTCTCAGCGGCGCAGGGCGCCCTGACTCGGCCCGCCGTCCCGCTGGTGATCGTCGCGGCCGGCATGTTCATCGTGGGGGTCGTGATGGCTGGCGCGGCGCGCGACGTGAAGCCAACCGGTCCCGAGGGCCTGGCCGGGTCGAGGAGCCTGGTCGCCCAGGTCGGGGGGCTCGCTGCAACGGCCGACACCAAGCCACTCACGATCAACGTGATCGGGCAGCAGTGGCTATGGCGGTTCGAGTATCCGGGCGGACGGCAGGGTGACCGGGTGTTCTCCTACGGCGAGCTGGTCGTGCCCGTCGACACTGCCGTCGTCCTTCGCATCACCTCAACCGACGTGATGCACCGGTGGTTCATCCCCACCCTCGGGGGCCAGGTCGATGCGGTACCCGGCAAGACAGCTGAGACCTGGTTCCGAGCCGATCGCGAGGGCGTCTACCGGGGGCAATCGACCTCGTTTGCCTACAGCGCCTTTTCGGTGATGCGGGCGTGGGTGCGCGTGGTCAGCCCCGCCGCTTACGAGGACTACGTGCAACGGAAGAGGACCGAGCTGCGCGCGGCCCAGGGGTACGTTCTGCGGAGGGTCGCCAAGAGCGCCATCCAGGGGGGCGGGCCATGACCCCACCCACGGCGACCACCAACGTGTCCCCGCCCCGCCCCGAGGTCGTCACGGACGGGATCCCGCGTCGCCGCGCCGAGTGGATCGAGCGAGCGACCAGCGCGAACCACAAGTCGGTCGGGATCCTCTACCTGGGTACCGCGCTGTGCTTCGGCGTGCTTGCGGTCATCGAGCTCGTGCTGCTTCGAGTGCAGCTGATCGTGCCCGAGAACACCGCAATTCACCCTGACATCTTCGACCGGGTGCTGTCGGTGTTCGGAGTCACCTCGGTGATCCTGTTTGCGATCCCGTTTGGCCTGGGGCTGATCGGCTATATCGTCCCGCTGCAGATCGGCTCCCGCGGGGTCGCCTTCCCGCGCCTCAATCTGCTCTCGTTCTGGCTGTACCTGGCCGGGGCGACCACCGTCTACGCCAGCTTGCTGTGGACGCCGCCCGATACCGGGCTGGCGGCCCTGCCGCCGCTGTCGGAGAAGGCCTTCTCGGACGTCGGTGGCGTCGATGCCTGGATCGTCGGCTCGGCGCTCGCGATCCTCGGCTTCGTCTTCTTCGCGATCAATCTGGTCGTCACGCTTCACACCATGCGCGCCCCCGGGATGGCCTGGCGCCGAGTGCCCCTGCTGTCCTGGGCGGCCGGCGTCGGCGGCTACCTGCTGCTCGCCATCGGCCCGGTGATGCTGGCCGCGCTCACGATGCTGTTCATCGACCGCAACTACGACGGCGTCTTCTTCGACGCCGGCGAGGGCGGAGCGCCCCTTCTGTACGAGCATTTCGCCTGGTTCTTCTTCACCGGCGCCTACACGCTGGTCGTGATCGTGGCCGCCGGTGTGATCTCCGACGTCCTGCCGACGTTCACGCGCAAGCCCCTGTTCAGCCATCGGGGCGCGATGATCTCGCTGCTGGCGATCGGCGTGCTCGGGCCCCTGGCCTGGATGCAGAACATGTATACGGCCCCGATCCCGATCGGGTTCGAGATCTTCGCGATGCTGGTCGCGCTCACGCTCACGGTCCCGGTTGGGCTCCTGATCTTCATCTGGATCGCAACCCTCTGGGAGGGGACGTTGCATCTCCGGGCCGCGCCTCTATACGCGCTCGGCGCGATCGGCGCGATGTCGATCGGGCTGGCCGGTGAGCTCGCCTACTCCGTGATCCCCGTCGGCTGGCAGCTGGACAACACCGCGGCTGCGCACGGTGACACCTTCGCGGTGCTGGCCGGTGGCGCCGTACTTGGCGGCTTCGCTGCGCTCCACTACTGGTTCCCGAAGCTCACCGGACGCATGATGGGCGAGGGCTCAGCTAAGGCCGCGCTGGTGGCGATCCTCGCCGGCATCTACGCGTACGCGCTGGCGAGCTTCCTCGCGGGTCTCAAGGGTCAGCCGGCCGACGTCTACAAGTTCTTTGAGGGCAATGGGCTGGACGGCTTCAATGTCGTCGCTTCGATCGCCGCCTTCGTGGTCGCCGTCGGGGTACTTCTGGAGCTTGGGAACGTCGCGTACAGCTGGGGGCGCGGCGTCCGCGCAGGGCACGATCCGTGGGGCGGGTCGACGCTCGAATGGTTCGCGCTCTCGCCCCCTCCGGAGCACAACTTTGACGTGGTCCCCGACGTTCGCAGCGCCGAGCCACTCGAAGACATCCGTCGCGCGATCCGCGAGCGGACCGAGAGCTGGCGTTCGCCCGAGCCGACCCGGCGGGCCGAGCCGGTCGCTCAGCCGTTCGAACCGGAGCCGGCGCAGGCAGGCGGCGCCGACCAGGACCCATCCGGCGACGCCCCGGTAGCCTGAGCTCGATGAACCGCGTCGCTCCTCGTGGCGAAGCGGACGAGCTTGCTCGCTTCCGCCGCTGGCTGACCGCGACCATGCTCTCGACCTTCGCCCTCATCGTGATCGGCGGCGTGGTGCGCGTGAGCGACTCCGGCCTCGGCTGCGGCGCCGCCGGGAGCGGCACCGAGGGCTGGCCACTCTGCGGCGGACGGGCGCTGCCCTTCCTGCAGCAGAACGCCGTGATCGAGTTCAGCCACAGGGTGGCGGCGACGATCGTGACGGTGCTGATCGCGGCGCTCGCCATCCAGGCGCTGCGTCGCCTGCGCGATCACCGCTGGCTCGTGCGGGGCTCGGTCGCCGCCGCGATCCTCGTCCTCGCTCAGGCGGGCCTGGGCGGCCTGACCGTCGAGCACGGGCTTCACTCGGCCTTGGTCGCTGCCCACCTCGGCTTGGCGATGTTGCTCCTGGGCTTGCTCATCCTCCTGTACCGGATCGCTCGCCCGTCGCAGGACTCGCCCCCCGTGGACGGCTCACGCGCCCTGCGGGCGACCGCCGCCGTGGCGACCGCGCTGCTGTTCGGGACGATCGTCGCAGGTGGCTACGTCGCCGGGACCGAGGGCGAGGGAACAGCGAACCAGCCGGTGCTCGGCGCTCATCTCGCCTGCGGGACGGAGTTCCCGGGCTGCCTGGATGGGTTCATGCCGTTCCAGTACGGCCGGCTGGTGGACATCCAGCTGACCCACAGGCTGTTCATGTACCTGACCGCGATCGCGGTCACGGCGATGACCGTCCTGGCGTTCCGGCGCCGACCG
Organism: Solirubrobacterales bacterium; assembly: GCA_035573435.1. Classification (GTDB taxonomy): domain Bacteria; phylum Actinomycetota; class Thermoleophilia; order Solirubrobacterales; family 70-9; genus AC-56. The sequence continues at coordinate 90,235 of DATMZR010000006.1, read as the reverse complement.
AGCGACCCCGCCGCATGGAACCGGTTCTTCCCCTTCCTCCTCGCACCGGCGCTGCTCGCCCTTCAGATCCTGCTCGGGGCGCTAAACGTGTGGCTGGGCAAGCATCCCGCGCTGATCGTCGCCCACCTGACACTGGCTACGCTGCTTTGGGCGACGGTCGTGCAGGCGGCGGCCTCTTTGCTCGCTGTGCCGGCCGACGCCCGCCGAGGCGTCCAGGGCTCTAGGGCCACCGAGACCCAGGCGGCCACCGCCTGACCACCATGGAGAGCGCCACCAACACCGGTGAGCTCGCGCCGGCGATACCCGCGCCGCTTGCGGCGCGGCGGCCGTTTGCCAAGGTCCTGCGCGATTACCTGACGCTCACCAAGCCGCGGATCATCACCCTGCTGCTGGTCACGACCGTGGCCACCATGTTCGTCGCCGACCCCTCCGGGCCGGCCCTGGCTACGGTCCTCTGGACGATGCTCGGGGGGTACCTGGCCGCGGGCGGCGCCGGAGCGATCAACCACTACCTGGAGCGTGACCGCGACGCCCGCATGGCGCGAACCTGCGGGCGCCCGCTGGTCGCCGGGCGCATCCAGCCGCGCCGCGGCCTGGCGTTCGGGATCGCGCTCGGCGCCCTGGCGGTTGCCGAGCTCACATTTGCGGTGAACGCCCTGGCGGCGGCCTTGGCGCTCGCCGGGTTGCTGGGTTATGTGTTCGTCTACACGCTCTGGCTGAAGCCGCTCACTCCCCAGAACATCGTGATCGGCGGAGCCGCCGGCGCCGTGCCCCCGCTGGTCGGCTGGGCGGCGGCCACGGGAGCCCTGAGCCTGGACGCGCTCTATCCGTTCGCGGTCGTCTTCCTGTGGACGCCCCCTCACTTCTGGGCGCTGGCCCTACTGGTCAAGGACGACTACGAGCGCTCCGGCATCCCGATGCTGCCGGTCGCCAGGGGCGAGGCGGCGACGCGCCGCCAAATCCTGGCCTACAGCCTGGCCTTGGTGGCGTTCACTGCGTTGCCGTTCCTCACCGGCCTCTTCGGAGCCCTCTACCTGGTCGCGGCGCTGGCGCTGGGTGTCTGCTTCGTCGGCCTGGCGGCGGATCTCGCCCTGCGACCCTCGAAGGCGGCGGCGGTCCGCCTTCACCTCGGTTCCCTCGCCTACCTGGCGCTCCTCTTCTGCGCGATGGCGGCAGATCGGGTGCTCCTCGGCTGACCGCCGGCGGTGGTCGCGGTTGCCGTCGCTTGGCGGTGTGATAGAAGAACGTCGATGGACCGCAGGCTGGCGCAGCGCAATCTGACGGCGGGACTTCTGGTGGCGGGTCTGGCCCTTCTCTTCTTCGGGCTCAGCTTCTTCATCACCGTCTTCTACCTGACCTAGGCTCTCGATGGCAGACGGTCGCCAGCCACCCGAGCCCTCCGAGTTGGTCTACACGCCGGCCCCCTCCTGGCTGCCGGTGCTCGCCGCGGCCGGGCTCGCCGGAGTGCTCGTAGGCCTGTTCACGGGCTTTCCGTACGCCGTGGCCGGCGGGGTAGTCCTGCTGGCCGCACTGCGGGCCTGGATCAGGGGCACGCGGGACGAGATCTCCAGGCTTCCGCGCGAGCAGCGTCTCACCTCGGCGGTGCTGCCGGCAGTGCCGCTGAGACAGCGCGAGCGGTAGCGGCCGCCCAGCGCTTACGCGGTGGTCGCCTCGCTCTCGGGAGGCGTCATGCCCGAGGTCGCGCCCTCGGAAGTCCAGACGCGAACGATGTCACGCATCGAGAGGATGCCGACGAGCTCGCCGCTCTCGACAACCACCAGGTGGCGGATGTGGCGCTTCGCCATCTCCATCGCGGCACGCTCCAGGCTCCAATCGGGCGCTGCGGCGATCAGCGTGTCGCTCATGTGCTCGCCGACCGACTCCGAATCGGGGTTCTCGCCCCGGCCGACCGAGTTGAGGATGTCCCGTTCGCTGATGATCCGCGGTCCGGGGTACTCATCGTCGATCACCACGGCCGCTCCCACCCCCTTTTCGACCATGCGCTCGGCAGCGTCGCGCAAGGTGTGGCCGGGACCAACCGTGAGGACCACGTTCGACATGCCTTCTCGAACTTCCATTCAGCGTGCTCCCTGGGGCGATTCGTGCGCGCTAGTGCGTATTGCGGCAACCCTAGCCGAAACCGTCACGGACGCCAAGTGCTCCGTCGCCCAGCCGGGCTTGGCGCCGCGCGCCGACGATAGGATCCGGCACCAGTGGCGAGACGGATGCCCATGCCCCGGCGAGCGGCGCGCCGCGTAACCCTCGCGCTCATCGGGATCGCGTTGCTCACCGCCACGGGCTGCGGTGTCGCGGAGAGCGGCAACACCGATCGCGGTCAGGTGCTGTTCACAAGCAAATGCGCGAGCTGCCATGCGCTCAAGGACGCAGGGAGCACGGGCGCGCTCCAGGGGCCCGATCTCGATGCGGCGTTCGCGCAGGCGCGCGCCTCCGGCATGGATTCCGACACGGTCGCGGGCGTGGTCAAGGCTCAGGTCGAGAATCCCCGCCCGAGCACGAACAACCCGAGCGTCTCCATGCCCGCCAACCTGGTGACCGGAGACGACCTCGAGGACGTCGCGAGCTACGTGGCCAGCGTCGCCGGGGTGCCGGGAATCAAGGGGCCGCAGCTACCCAACGACCCGGGGGCGACCGTGTTCGCGAACAATCAGTGCTCCGGCTGCCACACCCTGAAGGCGGCTGGGGCCTCCGGCACCACGGGCCCGGACCTCGACAAGGTGATTCCCGGGATGAGCGCCGCCGAGGTCAAGCAGTCGATCGTCGATCCCAGCGCCAAGATCGCCCCGGGCTACGCGGACGTAATGCCGAAGAACTTCGCCCAGCTGATCAGCCCGCAGGAGCTGAACGACCTGGTCAACTTCCTGCTCAAGTACTCGGGCTCGCAGGGCGGCGGCAAGCAGGGCTAGGCGCGGGACAGGTTCAGATCGCCGGTTCGGCTGCGCCTGGCGCGCCGGCGGCCTCCGTTTCGAGGTCGACGACCACATGGGTGATCGGCAGCGGCACCTCCCGCCGGGCCCGGTCGACCACACCGCGCTCGAGCCACTTGGACTTCTGTGGCGGGTGGGTCGAGATGATCACCTCGTCGGCGGCGAAGTAGCGCAACGCGTCCTCCAGAGCGGCGTTCGGCTCGTGGTGGTCCCCCACCTGGCCCCGCGCGGTCAGTCCGGCGGACTCCATCGTCCCCAGCGAGTCCTGGAGCCGCTGCCTCGCTTCGGCGATCGCCGCGTCGACGTCCGAGGCCCAGTGCTCCAGCGGCGAGCTCGTCAGCGCGGGCACCACCAGAAGGATCTCGCTCCTGCGCCCCCTGCAGCGGTTCTTGATCTCCTCCAACAGCGCTCGGCCACCGACCGTCTGGTTGGCCAGTACGAGCACCCGATGCGCGTCGTCGGGGTCCCGTGCCACCTCCGCCTGGCGCGGAAGCGTCCCCCGTGCCCTCCGCCACAGGACCCCGATTCCCAGCCCGACCTCGGCGGCGAGCAGCACCGCCCCCAGGGCGGGCCTGGTGAGCAGGGCGAGCGCGATCACGGCTCCTGCTCCGATGCCGATCACCACCACCGCCCGGAAGACGTCTTGCTCTGACCGCAGCGGATTGTGCATCTCACGCTCCTCGGTAGTGCGTGTGCGGTTAGAACTTACCGATCCACACGACTGGGCTGGAGCCGTGGCCGTAAACAGACCCGACAGGCCGGTGGGCCGGCCCGTCCCCGCTCAGCGGAGCTCCTGCTCCCGCTCAGCGGCTTGCTCGTCGTGGCGGGCGGCAGCCGCACCCGCCCGATGAGCTCGCTCGGCCTGTTCATCAACCTGCTCGGCATGCCGCTCGGCCCGCTCGGCGTGCTGCTCGGCCAGGGCGCGGTGCTCGGCCGCCTCACGTCGATGCGTATCAGCCGAGCGACCCAGCTCCTGAGCCTTCGCGGCGTGAGCGTCCGCCTCTTGACGGTGCCCCGCTGCTTCGGAAGCAAGCCGCTCTCGCCGGACCCTTCGCTCCTCGGCACGGCGCCGGAGGTAAGAGACGACGGCCACGAGCGCGAGCAGCGCCACAATGGCAATGACGATCACGAGAATCGTTGACATGGCCGACGGGTACCCGCTCCATCCCCGCCAAACCGGCTATTTGACGGATTGACCTAGCTGGTGGGCGAATCTCGGCGAGCCACCCTCAAGAGAGCCGACACCCGCTGGCGCGTGACGCCGAATCTCTCGCCGATCTCCTCCATTGTCATCCCCTCCTCGTGAAGGGCCAGGGCCTCTGCCCGACGGACGCGGGCGCCATACCCATCGAGCGTTCGCGTGCTCTCCGTGATGAGCTGGACGAGAAGCGGTGACCGGGCGGCGTCAACTATCTCGCTGTACGACAGGCCGTCCGAGCGCCCGCGCTGGATTTCGCCGATTCTCCGCTTGATCATGGCGATGCGCTCGAGGCTGACGTCCAGGACGCCGTCCAGGTCGAGCAGCGCCTTTCCAAACTGATCTTCAGGGGTCACGCCGCGAAAAATAGACGGATCGGCCGGGAACCGCAATAGGCATTGCCGCAATAGCTATCACAGCAATGGCTATTGCGCTATGATGCCCGGGAGAGTGACAGCCGGGCGTCTCGACCTGTAGACACAGCGAGAGGCCTCGGCATTCCAAGCCCGCTGAACTAGGCGCTCGACCAATTCGGGAAGCGCGTGAGGGGCCCCGGAGAGACAGTCGTACAAGGAGGATCAGTTGGCTTCGAAGTATTCATCAGAGCCGGGGCGCGAGCCCAGGAACGGATACTTGCTGGTACCCACAGCTCGGAACGGCCACGGCGTGTCGCTGGCCATCTCGGGCGAGATCGATATCTCGAACGCCGAGGCCTTCACCGAAGAGGTGCGTTTGCTCTTCAACGGTGGAAACGGCGAGATGACGCTCAACCTCCAGCACTGCGTCTTCATCGACTCAGCCGGTATCAGGGCGTTGGTGGTGCTGGCGCAAGAACAGCAGGCGCGAGGGCGAACGCTCAAGCTTTCTGGCGTTACCGGTGAGCCCGAGCGAGTACTGAGGCTCTCGGGTCTCCTCGATTCGGGCCTCCTGGAAGAAGGACTTACCAGCAACCAGCAGTCCCCCACCTAGAGCACTCCTGCCATATGCGGGAACGCGGGTCGCTGGGACGCGGCCCGCGTTTCTATTCGGGCCCGGCGTGGTTTCGCTTGCGGTGCTCCTGGGTATGCGAGATCTAGACCCTCCCCTCGATATGGGGAGATGCCACGCAAAAACGCGGGCCGTGTCGAGGCAGCCGGCCCGCGTTTTGCTTCTTGAGCTCCCCTTGTTTGGCCGGCCAGTTTGGGGGGTAGCTTGATGCCAGAACGCCCAAAGTGGTCCCCCAAGGAACGGGCGGCTGGTCCGGGTAATCCCTGCTCCCTTCCCAGCCGCCGGCAGGGCGCAACAACCGGCGGCTGGCGCGGACTCCCTCCCTTCCAGCCGCCGGTCCCTCTCTATGGCGAGCGGTGACCAGGCCGGCGACCGCTCGACACAGCCGGCGGCTCCGATCTAAGGTCGCGTCGAACTCGGATCCAAGGAGGAAGCCATGCGCCCTGTTCGCGACCGCCTGACCTACGCCAACGTCATCTCGACCTTGTGCCTGTTTCTCCTCATAGGCGGGGGCAGTGCCGTCGCCCTGAGCGGCTCGAACACAGTCTTCTCGGACGACATCACCAACAACGAGGTGTACAGCGCCGACGTTCGAAACGACACCCTGGAGGGTGGTGGGCTCGCGGCGGTCGACCTGAGGCCGGGCGCGGTCGCCACCAGCGAGTTGGCCAGCGGCGCCGTCTCGATCCCAAAGCTTGGCTTCGACCCGGCTACCCAGCCGGAGCTCGACGCCCATATGGCCTCGGCCGACCACGACGGGCGCTACTTCACGAAGACCGAGCTCTCCACCTCGGATGGCAGCGCCCCGAACACGGGCTCGAACTTCCTCCATTGGAACGTGCTCAACGGGGTTCCCGCCGGCTTCGCTGACGGGTCCGACGACACCGGTGGCACCGCTTCCGACGTCAGTTGCTCGGGCTGCGTCAATGCCACCGACATCGCCGATGGCGCCGCGCTGAGCGAGATCGCCAACGACGACGGTTCGGGATCTGGTCTCGACGCCGACCTGCTCGACGGCCAAAGCTCGGCCGACTTCGCAGCGGCGGCGCACGATCACGACAACCGCTACTTCACGAAAGCCGAGCTCTCCACCTCGGATGGCAGCGCCCCGAACACGGGCTCGAACTTCCTCCACTGGAACGTGCTCAACGGGGTTCCCGCTGATTTCGTCGACGGCACCGATGCGACCGGCAACGACTGGTCGCTCACGGGCGACTCGGGCACTAACCCGGCCGCCAACTTCCTCGGCACAACCGACAACCAGGCGCTCAACTTCCGGGTCAACAATGCCCGCGGCCTGCGGATTGCGCCGGCATCGGATGGCACCAACCAAAGTCCCAACGTGATCGGCGGGATCGCCGACAACGCCGTCACGCCGGGCGTACACTCGGCCGTGATCGCGGGCGGGGGCCGCGGCACGCCGTCGCTCGCGGCGACCGCGAACAAGGTCACCGACCACCAGGGCACGGTCAGCGGAGGTGCCAACAACCAGGCCGGCAACGCCGCCGGCACGGTCAGCGACCGGAAGCTCGCCACGGTCGGGGGTGGCGGCAGCAACACCGCCAGCGGGAGCAGCTCGACCGTCGCTGGGGGGGAAAGCAACACCGCCAGCGCACTCGACTCCACGGTCGGCGGGGGGCTCTCCAACCTCGGCAACGGGCTACGCGCCACGGTCGGCGGCGGCCAGTCGAACATTGCAAGCGGAACAGACACGACCGTGGGCGGGGGTCGAAACAACACCGCCAGCGCGCCCAGCGCCACCGTGGGCGGGGGTGTCAACAACGCCGCCATCGGCAGTGGTGCGGCCGTCGGCGGCGGCGACGGCAACACCGCGAGTGGCATCGCCGCCACCGTTCCGGCCGGCCAGGACAACACCGCAGCGGGGAACAACAGCCTGGCAGCCGGGATGCAAGCCGAGGCCGACCATGACGGGGCGTTCGTCTGGGCGGACTCGAAGCCCTTCAGCTTCGCCTCCACAGCGGCCAACGAGTTCAGCGTCCGCTCGACTGGCGGGGCCCGGTTCGTCTCGGCCATCGACGGCAGCGGTAATCCGACCGCCGGCGTCACCTTGGCTTCCGGTGGCGGCTCCTGGGCCTCGCTCTCAGACGAGGCCTCGAAGACCGCGATCACCCCGGTCTCCGGGCGCGAGGTGCTGCGGAAGCTTGCCTCGGTTCCGATCTCCGAGTGGAGCTACCGGGCGCAGGGACCCTCGGTCCGCCACATCGGCCCCATGGCCCAGGATGTGAGCCGCGCGTTCGGGGTCGGCGAAGATTCGCGCCACATCACCTCGATCGACGCCGACGGGATCTCGCTGGCGGCGATCAAGGGCCTGAACGACAAGGTCCGTGAGCTTGAGCGCCACCTCGATACTCCGGCCCGCACCGCCAGCGACCCTGGTGCAGGTGGTTCCTCGCTGCCGCCTTGGGCACTCGCATTTCTCTGCCTTGGCTGCGCGGCACTCGGTGCCGCCGTTGCCCTGCGCTGGCAGGGCGCACTTCGCGCCAGGACGGCCACCGGCTGAGCGATCCGCTCCTCCCGACTGGCCGAAATCTGACGAGCCCCGAGAATCGAGTTACTACGAACGCGCGAGGAAGGGCTTGAAGCTGCCGACGCCTGTCCCGGGCGCATCGATCAGCGCCGACAATCCCGGCGCCCTCTCTCGTAGCGGCGCCTACAGCTTCGGCGCGGCTGCCGACCCGTTTGCGGTCGCCGGTAGGGCGCCGAGCCACACCCTGCTCGGTGGCGGGTTCCGCGGTGCCCGCTAAGCCCGCTGCCGGCAGCGCGAGGATGCTGCGCGGGCGATGCAGCCCGTAGCCGCTTCAAGTAGGGCGAGTATCCGTTTAGCAGGGATTGAAGATCTTGGGGAATCGTGTTGCTCCCCATAAGGCGGAAGGAGGAACGATGAAACGAAGCTTCGGCCTGTTCGGAGCCTGTGTGGTGACGATCGCGGCGTTTGGCGCCGTGCTCGCGGCCCCGGCCTCCGCATCGTTCGATCACCACTTCAGCGTGATCGGCAAGGAGACCTCGTCTCACAACGGGCCCAACGGATTCCGATTCAAGGACAAGCTCCTCGATCCGCACAACCGCAGCAACAAAGTCGGTCGCGACCGGGGTGAGTGCGAGCTCCGGCACGCGGTGGACAAGCTGAAATGCCACGCCCTCGTTCACCTGAATGGTGAGATCGGCGGGTCCGGGGACATCAGGGTCAAAGGCGCCATCGCGCGTCACGACGATCGGGTCGAGGTTGTCTCGGGCACCGATGACTTCAATGGGGTCGCCGGCAAGATGCTGATCCACGAACTGCACGGAAACGTGGACAAGCTCCACTTCGACCTCATCCGCTAGTCGAAACAAAAGAAGCTGAGAGGGTGCCCGGCACCCCAGCCCAGTGTGCGGACCGGCACAGACCTCGCTAGCTGGCGCCGAATAGGCTCGCCCCCAACTCGGTCTATCTAGGGAGGAGCCATGAGCCGTATCCGATCCCATCTGACGTATGCCAACGTGATGGCCACGCTCGCCGTCTTCATCGCACTCGGGGGAGGCACCACCGCCGTTGCCTTGAGCGGCTCGAACACGGTCTTTACCGACGACGTCGCGAATGACACCCAACCGGCGAGCGGCGGAAATCCGGCGGGCGGGCTCGTAGCCGCCGACCTTCGCTCCAACTCGGTCGGCTCCAGCGAGGTGGCCAATGGCAGCGTCGCTGGTCCCGACATCGCGGACTTCAGCCTCACCAACCAGGACGTCGGGGTGCTGTTTGCCGAGGTAAACAGCAGCGGCACGCTCGCCAATTCGAGCGGCGGGGGCGTGACCACGGTCAGCCACGGGGCGGGCAACTACGACGTCGATTTCGCGCGCAACATCGCTGCGTGCACCGCCGTGGCGACGCTCGGTCCCTCGACAGGCTCCATCCTGCCGCCCGGGGAGGTCTCCCTCACGGATACCACCGGCAACGCGGAGTCCGTGAGCGTGATCACCTGGGACAGCGATGGTACGTCGACCAACAAGCCGTTCCGTTTGGTGGTGGTCTGCTAGAGGCAAGGTAGCTCGAAGCCGCCGGGATCGCTGCGCATTGGCCCGCGCATTGGCCCATCGGTGGCTCGCCGTCGGCGAGAATGGCTTGCCTGAGCGGTTTCTAGAGGATGTAGACCGTCGTGTAGACGATGATCCACATCACGTCCACGAAGTGCCAGTAGATCCCCGGCACCTCGACGCCGAGGTGCTCCTTCGGCTTCGAGGTGAAATGACCGCGCCAGGCGCGGATGTTCGCAGCGGCCAGGAGCCCCAGCCCCACCGTCACGTGGGCGCCGTGAAGGCCGGTAAGGGCGTAGAAGATCGACCCGAAGGCGGTGTCGCGGGCGCTGAAGCCGATGTGCCAGTACTCGTTCAGCTGGATGAACAGGAACGTGGCACCGAGCAGCCAGGTGGCGGCCAGGCCCATGATCAGGCCCCGGCGGTTGCCGCGCCGGATCGACTCCAGGGCCCAGTGGACCGTGAAGCTCGAGGAGATCAGGATCGCCGTGTTGACGCCGGCCACCGCCTTCGGGATCTCGAGGCCCTCCGGCGGCCACGGGCCCACGTTAGCGACCACGCGAAGGAAGAAGTAGGCGGCGAAGAACGAGCCGAACAGCATCACCTCGGAGACGATGAAGATCAGGATCCCGAGCGTTTGGCGGTCGATCCGGGAGCTCTGATGAGCCTCGGGCGGGCCGTGATGCTCGGCGGCAACGGCGTGGGCTTCCATCAGGCTGCCACCTCGTCAGGACTTGCCTCGACGTGCTCCACCGTCTTGTCCGTCATCGCCCGGACCTCGTCGATCAGGCCCTCCTCGAGCCACTTCGACCTCTCGCCAGCGAGGGTAGAGATCAGCACCTCGTCCACCCGGTAGTGCTCGATCGCGTTCCGGATGGCGGCCAGCGGCGCCGGGCTCATCGGCTGACCTGTGGCGTCGATATCCGAGCGGTAGAGCTCCGCCAGGGTGCGGGCGAGACGCTCGCAGACCTCTTCCCGGCTCAGCTGCCCTGAGGGCGGGCTGATGAACGTGTAGCGCTGAGGATGCTCGGCGGCCTTTGCCTTCAGGCGGGCGACCAAATCGGCACTTGCGACGGTTTGGGTGGCGACGACAAGGGTGTGCGTCACGTCCCAGCGGATCGCGTCGTCCTCGATCCGAACCGGGATGTGGGTGACCGGGACGTCGAAGCGCTGCTTCGCCCACTCCACCAGGTCCTTGCGCGTCATCCCGAAGCGGGTGTCGTAGAGGCACGAGAGCAGGACCTCGCGCGGAGCGAAGGCGCGAATGGCGTCGTCGAGGGCAAGGGCCGGATCGGGGTCCATCACCGCCCCTGCGGCCTCGATCCCGAAGTCCCCGAGCACCGCCTGGGTCACCTCGACCCGGCTCTGTGCGGCCTCACGGACCTCGTCGCGGTCGACGATCTGGCCGGCCATCGGCTGGTTTTGCGGAGCCGCGAGCGCCACCCCGTCCGCTCCTGCCCCGACTCGGTCGCGAAGCGTCTCCAGCAGCTTGCGCCCGCCCGCCACCTCGTTGAGGAAGGCCAAGATCACGCCGCCGTCGCGTTCGGCCTCGGCGGCTCGGTGATCGGATGGCTCCGGGTTCGTCATGGGCTCCTGCCTGAAGCCGTTCCGGCCACTGCGGGTTGCGCCGCACCGACGTCCGCCTCGGCTGGGCCGATGATGGCGTGGCGGGCACCCGGGACGCCGAACTCGTAGGGCCCGCCAACGACCCGAGGCACCTGGTCGAAATTGAAGATCGGCGGCGGCGACGAGACCAGCCACTCGATCGTCTTCGCCCGCCACGGGTTGTCGCCGGCCAGGGGCCCCCACTTCCAGCTGACGACCATGTTGTAGAGGAAGATGAGCTGGGCGACGCCGAGCAGGAACCCGAAGCAGGAGATGACGAGGTTCCAGTCGCCGAACTGGGCCGAGTAATCGGCCACCCGGCGCGGCATCCCCTCCATCCCGATCCAGTGCATCGGCAGGAAGGTGCCGTACATCCCAACCAGGGTCAGCCAGAAGTGGACTCTGCCGAGCCTCTCGTCGTACATCCGCCCGGTCATCTTCGGGAACCAGTGATAGATGCCGGCGAAGATCGTGAACACCGAGCCGCCGAAGAGCACGAAGTGGATGTGGGCGACGATGAAGTAGGTGTCGGAGACGTGGATGTCGATCGGCACCATGCCGAGCATCACCCCGCTGATCCCGCCCATCGTGAAGGTGACGATGAAGGCCAGCGCAAACAGCATCGCGGTGGAGCGCAGGTGCAGCTTCGAGGCGAACAGGGTCCCGAGCCACGAGAAGATCTTGATCCCGGTCGGGACCGCGATCAGGAGTGTCGTGATCATCATCGGCACGCGCAGCCAGCTGAACATCCCGGAGACGAACATGTGGTGCGCCCACACCGTGTAGCTGAGGACCACGATCCCGATCAGCGCCAGCGCCATCAACCGGTAGCCGAAGATTGGTTTGCGGGCGTTGGTGGAGATCACCTCGGAGACGATCCCGAAGCCCGGCAGCATCATGATGTAGACCGCCGGGTGCGAGTAGAACCAGAAGATGTGCTGGTAACTGAGCACGTCGCCGCCGTTCAGGGCCTGGAAGAAGTTGGTGTGCAGGGCGCGGTCGAAGAGGACCAGGAACTGCACACCAGCGATGAACGGGGTCGCGGCGACGACCAGCAGCGAGGTGGACAGGTTGGCCCAGACCAGCAGCGGCATGCGCCAGAAGTTCATGCCCGGCGCCCGCATGGTGATGATCGTCACGAGGAAGTTGAGGGCGGTCGCCACCGACGACCAGCCGGCGAACTGCACGCCGAGGTTGAAGAACGACTGACCCAGCGGCGCCCCCGTGGATAACGGCGCGTAGCCGGTCCAGCCGGCGTCGAACGCCCCGCCGGGTACCAGGAAGCTGGCCACGAACAGAAGGCCGGCGAAGGGCAGCATCCAGAAGCTGAGCGCGTTCAGGCGCGGGAAGGCCATGTCCGGCGCCCCGATCATCAGCGGCAGCACGTAGTTGGCGATCCCCGCGAACACGGGGATCACGAAGACGAAGATCATGATCGCGGCGTGGGTGGAGAAGAGCCCGTTGAATGCCGCGGGCTCCACGATCTGGGTGCCCGGCTGCGCCAGCTCGGCGCGCATGACCATCGCCAGCGCGCCCCCGATGAAGAAGAAGATGAAGGTCGTGCAGATGTACTGGATCCCGATCACCTTGTGATCGGTGTTGAACTTGAAGTAATCGCGCCACGAGTAGGCACCGTGATCGGCGTGCTCGAGCTCCGCCGGGTAGGTGGGGCCGCCGATCGCCCACCGGAACCAGTAGTCGAAGGCGCCGATACCCGCGAGGAACCCGATCGGCATGAAGATCGCCGGGACGATGATCTGCGGGTATCCCGTCTGCTCGGTCTGGAAGATCTCCAGGCCCGCCAGGGCCCGCAGGGCCACCACCAAGCCGAGGCCGAATGCCCCGCCGAGCAAGAGGCCGAGCCCCCCGCGCGCCATCCCTGGTCTCTTCAGCGCCGCTGCCAAGTCCTACCTCGAGGTCGAGAGCCTACTTGTCGTCATGTCCCGTCCGTCGCGCTCGACGTGCCCTCAGAAGGGGTGCCGGTAACTCGCCCGCTCGGGCTCCCGGGCTGGGGCTCGACCTGCTGCTGGCGGCCCAGCCAGCTGTTGTACTCGTCCTCGGGGACCACCCGGACCAACGCCCGCATCGTCGCGTGGCCGAACCCGCAGAGCTCGGTGCAGACCACGTTGTAGGTGCCGAGCCGGTCCGGGGTCACCTGGACCGTGTTGTCGACGTCGTTGCCCCCGGGGCCGGCCGGGACCAGGTCGCGTTTGATCCGCCACTCCGGTACCCAGAACGAATGGATCACGTCGAGAGCCGTCAGATGGAGGTCGAGCTGGCGGTCCTCGGGTACCACCAGCTCACTTGAGCTCACCACCTTCCCGTTGGCCTGCGGGTAGTTGAAGGTCCACTTGTATTGCTGCGCCGTGACGTCGATGTGGAGCCTGTCGGACGCCTTGCTCTCGAGGTCGCCGAGCACGATCCAGCTGTAGATCGCGCCGAAGAGGACGATCACGGTGGGGATCACCGTCCAGGTGATCTCGAGCTTCGTGTTGCCGTGGATCGGCTCGCCGTCGGACTCGTCACCCGGCTTCGCCCGGTACTTCCAGATGCTGTAGCCGAGCATCACCATGACGATCGCGAACACGAAGCACGACAGGACGATCATCACGTTGAGCAGCGTGTCGATCTTGTCGGCCTCGGTCGAGGCCTGGGTGCCATCCCAATGGATCTGCGTCATCGGCACCGCTGTGACGACGGTCAGCACCAGGATCGCGGCGATCAGCCTGACAAGGGTGGCGCGGGTCATGCGGGCGGCGCCATTCTATTCGGGGACAGGCGTCAGCTCGTCGAGCCGGCCCGCTGAGGCGGCCAGGATGTCGCCAGCCACGCCCTCCCAGCTCCACCGCTCCGCGGCCGTCTCCGCCAGCGCCCGCCGCGCCCGCTCTCGGGTCGTCTCGTCCAGCCCCAGCCAGGCGTTGAGTCGCTCGGCGATCCCGCTCACGGCGCCCTCGCCGAGCTCGAATGAGACGAGCTCGGCCACCTCAGCGGGCACGGCGTCCGCCAGGACCCGGCTGACCTCCGCGGCACCCGAATGGGCCGCGGATACCGGCAGCACGCCGGCCGCCGCCGCCTCCGCCGCGACCATGCCGAAGGCCTCCGGGAAGGTGCTCGGAAACACCAGGGCGTCTGTGGCCGGCACCAGCCTGCCCACCTCCTCGTGCTCCAGCCGGCCGGCGAAGGCAACGCTGCCGGCGGCACGGCGACCGGCCTCCCGATAGCCCGGGGGCGGGTCCGCAAGGAAGGAGCCCAGCATCCGAAGCGGGCCCGGCGGCCCCCCCTCCAGCGCTCGTCCCTCGGCGGCGAGCTCCGCAACCTGTTCGAGGTCGCCGCCCGCCAGCGCGGCCCAGAGGCGCTGGAGGGCTCCCGCATACTCGCCGAAGCCGGCCACGAGCAGCCGGGCACCCGGGTTCGCGGCGTGAACGAGCGGCCACGCCGCCAGCAGCAGGTCGACCCCCTTGGAGACGATCAGCTTTCCGACCATGACGACACGCGGCCCCTGCGCCGCCGCCAGGTGGCGAATGGCGTCCGCCGCCGCGCGGGCGTCCCGAGCGAAGGCGCCCCCGCCTGCCTCCGCTGCGGCCACGGTGGCGGCAAGCTCCGCCAGGCGCCCGGGCGCCGACTCGCGGGCGAGTGGCCGGAAGAGGTCGGTGTCAACGCCGGGCGGGCCGAGCCTGGTGCGGATGGGCAGGTCCGGGTCCCCGATTGCCTCCCACAGGCTCTCGGCCGTGTGCCGCGAGCCGACCAGCACGCCCGACGCGGCATCCATGCCCTCCCGGGCATACGGCAGGAAGCGCTGTGGCTCGGGCTTGACGGTGTACTCGAGCGCGGAGCCGTGGATCTTGGCCGCGAACCCGAGGCCGGCCCGAGCGAGAATCGCGGGGCCCATCACGAGGTGGTTGGCCAGAGCGGCGTCCACGCCCCCAAGGCCGTCGACGACCTCGCGCACCGTATCCACGTTGGCCTCCAGGTAGCCGTCGAGCTCGACGTCGCTCAGCTCCGCGAACCTCTTCACCCGAAAGCCCTCGTAGCGGTCGGCGACATACACCGGCAAGAGGCCGCCGATGTCGGGCACGTAGACGGTCACTGAGCCGGCTCGCGGTGCCCGGGAGACCGCCTCTGTGCGGAGGCGTCCGTCCGTCCAGCGACCGACAGAGTCTACCCAGTCGAGCGAGCCCGCCTCGCGGTCCTGGCACAGCAGATGCACCTCGTGGCCGAGCCGAGCCAGTGCCCGCGCCACGCTTGCGTTGTAGATGTTGCTGCCCGTTCCGTGCAGCAGGTAGCCGTGAAAGATCAGGACGCGCACCGTCGCCGCAGGCTATTGGGCGCGGCGCCGAGTCAGCGGCTATCGTTTTGCCGCTCGTGAACCCCCGGCAGATCTACAGGTTGCGTGCGCCCGCCTCGGGCCGCGAGGCGATGGCTCCGGTCGCGCCGGACGCCGTCTACGTCGACCGAGAGACCGGCGAAGAGATGCGACCGGTCACCCGGACGCTGCCCCTCGCCCCCTCGGAGTCCTCCCTGCTGCGAGCTCCGGAGAACCTGAGGATCTGCCGGCGCTGCGACCAGTTGATCGGCTTGGACGTCAGCGACTGCCCCTATTGCGGGCTACGCCAGCCGGCGCTCGACGGCGGGTCATGAGGCGGACACTGGCAGTGTTCGCCGCCCTGGCGCTGGCGGTGGGACCGCCGCTGGCGGGCTGCGGAGGCAACGACGATGGTTCCGAGCCTGCCGCCGCGCCGACGACCAGTTCGACCACGACTCGGAGCACCACTAACACCACTCCCACGACCACGACGACCTCGGCGCCGACCACCACGACGACGAGTACGACGACCACCCCCGTCACAAACGGGGGCGAGACCGGCGGCACGGGGCCGAGCGACGACACGAGCGGAGACGGTGGCGGGTCCGATTCGGGGGAGGACACGGCGCACCACGACGTCCCGCCCCCGCCTGGCAGCCCTGCGGAGCGGTTCGAGCGCCGCTGCGAGAAGCACCCCGAGACCTGCTGAGCGCCAGGCAGCCGATCTGTGAAGCCTTGACAGGGCTGCCCAAGATCGAAGAGGATCGCCCGATCAGTCAAGCAGCCGGGGACTCTGGTCTCTGGCCCTAACGGGGGGAGTTCTCATGAGGAATTTGAGGTGGTTTCGACCGTCGCCGGCGATGGTTGTCGCTTCGATCGCGCTCTTCGTGGCGGTCGGCGGGATCAGCTGGGCGGCCGCGACGATCGGCACCAACGACATCGAGAACAACGCCGTCACCGCGAAGAAGCTCCACAAGAAGGCCGTGACGAAGAAGAAGTTAAGTGGCGATCAACGCACCCTGTGGGCGGCCGTCAAGTCCAACGGGACCATCGCCGACCAGTCGGGCGGCATTACGGTCAAGCCCCTGGGTGAGGGCTCCTACGTAGTCAACTTCCACAAGAACGTCTCGGGCCGGGCACTGGTCGCATCCGGGGTGAACGGCAGGGTGATCGCCGACGCGACCCTCTGCAACGGAGGGACGGGCGTCGGCTCGGACTGCAGTCCAGACGCTCCCAACGACAAGCGCCACGTGGGCGTCAACACCGCCCTGGCCGCCACGGCGCCGGCGACCTTCACGAACCTGCCCTTCTACGTCGCGGCTCTCCCGAAGTAGGCCGCTATTGGCGCCTATCCGCCCGCGGGTAGGTAGTAGGCCCAGTACAGAAGGCGGGCGGAGTTGTAGTCGCAGCCGTAGCCGCGCACTGAGCCGACCTTCTGCTGGGGCTTGCTCTGGCGCGCGAACCGCCTCACGTCGCTCTCGTCGCTGCTCCTGGGCGCGCAGTTCCGCGGCGACCGGCTCGCTCGCCACTTGTTGTTGCGCCGGTTGATGTGGCTGGCGAAGTTCGACGCCCAGGTGGGGACTGTGAGCGCGACCACCTGGCCCTTCCGGATCCTCAACGGCTTGTCCAGCGTGAAGAGCTGGCGGCGGCCCAGAGCGCCGGAAAGGTTGACGACGGGGCTCTGGCGCAGGAGCTTGTAGTCGCGGCGATTTCGGTGCTTGATCACGGCGATCCGCGCCGTGGGCTTCTTCCCGTGACTCTCGGACTGGAACAGGTCCCCGAAAAAGTCTCGTTGCGACTTGTTGGGCCTCGAGAGATCGATCGCCCAAGCCACGAGCTTTCCGTTCCGGGGGACGTTCATGGGCCGCTTCTCGCCGTCTGCCACCAGGGGGAATCCGGTGACGCTGCCGACGCCTTCACAGGGACGACGGGCGGTGTCCTTCGGACAGTCCGCACTCGGAGTGCGTTTCGTCTTTCCGAGCACCTTCGCATCCCTCGCCCCCGCGGAGGAGACGGCGATCGTGCCGACCAGCGCCGCGCACAGCGCCGCGAAGGCCATTGCCTGGAGGGCGCGTCGCCTCCGGCCGGTTGTCGACTGGATCGTTCCGGTCATTTCGTCCGCACCGCCAGCCGCCTGCCGTTGCCGGGCAGGGCCTGCGGTGTGAGCGCATAGATTAGGGTCCTCGGCCAATGACGGCAGCGCCAGAGCAAGGGGGCGGCGCGAACGCGGGCGGCGCTGACGCCGCGGAGCGCTTCGCTCGGGCCGGCCTCGAGCTTCTCGACCTCGAGGCGGACGAGGCCGAGATCGCGGTGATCGAGGCCGCCGACCGCCTCTATCGTCCCGTGGTCGAGCACCTGCTCGAGGCCGAGTTCGATGGAGTCGACCCGGAGCCCGGCGCGGACATGTCCCGGCCCCCGGCGTGAGCGCGCTGCTCGACGGCACGCTGACCGAGCAGGCGGCCGCCGTGGCCGGCGGAGACGTCGATCCCGCGGCACTGCTGGAGGCCTCCCTGGCGCGGATCGAGGAGCGGAACCCGAGCGTCAACGCGATCGTCGAGACCTTTCCGGAGCACTCGCGACAGATGCTCGCCGAGGCCCCAGGCGGTCCGCTCCACGGCGTGCCGATCGCAATCAAGGACGAGTGGCCCCTGCCGTGGCGGGCGGAGCGCCTGGGTGCCGCCGAATTACCGGGGCCGTCGCCCAGCCCGGGAGAGTCGGGGCCGTATCGCGCCCTTCGCGACGCCGGGGCGGTGATCGTCGGGGTAGCGAACATGCACGAGTACGGCGCGGGCAGCACCGGACACATCTCCGCCTTCGGGCCGGCGCGCAATCCATGGAACACCGACCGCTGTCCCGGGGGCTCGTCGAGCGGGCCCGGGGCCGCCGTCGGGGCCCGCTTGGTGAGCGGGGCAGTGGGCGCCGACGGGATCGGCTCGATTCGCTACCCGTCGGCGTATTGCGGGCTGACCGGGCTGAAGCCGACCTTCGGCCGCTCGGCCATGCAAGGGCATCACATTCCCTCCACGACGACGATCGTCTCCGGGCCGATGTGCCGCGACGCCGCCGACTGCCGCCTGCTTGGCGGGGTGCTGTTCGGCAGCGAGCTGACCGCCGGCCAGACGCGCGGGCTGCGGATCGGGGTGGTCCCCGGGGAGCTGTGGGACGACTGCGACCCAGAGGTGAACACCGCCTGCCACCAGGCCGTCGAGATGCTTCGCGAGGTGAGCCAAGGCACCATCGCCGAGGTCGACTTCCGTGGTCGCGAGCACGTCCTGATCTCCTCGATCCTCGTCGGCTCGACCGAGGAGCTCGCGGTCGCGACGCCCAAGCGCGTGGCCGGGCTGAGCGACGACGTGAGCCTGGTCGCGCGAGCGCTATTGCGGTACAGACTCCTGCTGCCCGCCGCGACGATCGCGAAGTCGCTGCGGGTGCGCTCCCTCGTGCGGCGCTCGCTCGCCGAGCTGTTCGAGCAGGTCGACGTCCTTGCCTGGCCCACGGTCGCGGCCCCGGCGCCGCCGCTGGACAACCCAACGGTGAACCTCCCGTCGGGGGCATACCCGGCGGATTACGCGAACCCGCGCCAGGCCGGGATCGCCAACCTGGCCGGCGTGCCTGGCATCAGCGTCCCCGTCGGGCTCAGCTCCGATGGGCTGCCGATGGGCCTCCAGCTACTCGCCCACTGGGGCCGGGACGAGCTGCTGCTGGACGCCGCGGAGGCGCTCGAGCGAGCCAACGGGCGCCAGTGGGTGGACGCCGCGCCCCCGCTGGCCCGCCCCGGATAGACCGTCACGCGGCTCTATTCTCCCGGCGATGGCGGCGATCGAGGCACGGCGCCTGGAACGAGTCTTCTCTGGCGGTGTTCGCGCGGTGGACGGCGTCGACCTCGAGGTGGACGAGGGTGAGATCTACGCCTTTCTGGGTCCCAATGGGGCGGGCAAGACGACCATTGTCCGCATCCTGACCACCCTGCTCCGTCCCACCGCGGGCAGCGCCCGGGTGGCCGGTTTCGACGTCGCAGACGAGCCGGCGAAGGTGCGTCGCGCGATCGGCGTCGCGCTTCAGGAGGCGGCGCTCGACCCGCTGATGACGGGGCGCGAGCTGATTCGCCTCCAGGCGACGCTTCATGGCCTCCCGCGCGACGAGGGGCGGCGCCGGGCCGAGGCGCTGCTCGAGCGCGTCGACCTTGTCGGTGCCGCCGACCGCCAGATCGGGACCTACTCGGGCGGCATGCGTCGCCGGGTCGACCTCGCTTCGGCGCTCGTCCACGAACCACGAGTGCTGTTCCTCGACGAGCCGACCACAGGGCTGGATCCGGTGAGCCGCAAGGCGATCTGGGAGGAGGTCGCCAAGCTCAACGCGGACGGCACGACCGTCTTCTTGACCACCCAGTACCTCGAGGAGGCCGACCAACTCGCGAATCGTGTCGGCATCATCGACTTCGGCCGCATCGTCGCCGAGGACACGCCAGGTCGACTGAAGGCCCAGATCGGTCGACCCCACCTCGAGATCAAGCTCGGCGACGGCGCGGTCAAGCGGGCCCAAGAGGTTGTGGGGCGCTTCGGGAGGCCGCTTCCGAGCAAGGACGGCGCCGTCCTCGTGGAGCTGGAACGAGGCGCCGCGGAGATTGCGCCGGTCGTGCGCGCGCTCGATGAGGCGGGGCTTATCGTGGAGGCGCTCGATCTCGTCGAGCCCAGCCTCGACGACGTCTTCGTCGCCAAGACGGGCCACCGCCTGGAGCCCGCGGAAGCGTCTGAACAGCCCGAATGAACCTGGCGGCCAATTTACGGGTGATCTGGGCGCTCGGCGCGCGCTCCGTCAAGCAGACGCTGCGCCGGCCACAGCTCCTGGCGCCGATCATCGTCTTTCCGTCGCTCCTGCTGGCGATCCAGACCGGCGGCGCCGGCCGCGCGGTCGACCTGCCCGGGTTCCCTCAGGTGCATGGCTTTCTCGACTTCATGCTCGCCGGCGCGATGATCCAGTCGACCCTCCTGGCGGGCAACAGCGGCGGGATCGCGCTCGCCGTCGACATCGAGATGGGATTCACCGATCGCCTGCTGGCGGCGCCGATCGCTCGCTTTTCGATGGTGCTCGGACGGCTGGCCGGGACGGCGGTCCTGGGCGCCCTTTCAGCCGTTTGGTTCATTGCCATCGGGCTGATCTTCGGCGCCCGGATCGAGGAAGGGGTCGGCGGGGCGCTGCTGATGGTGCTTTTTGTGACCCTGTCCGCGGTGGCCTTCGGTGCGCTCGGGGCGGCGATTGCCCTGCGCACCGGGCGGGCCTCGGTGGTCCAGGGCCTGTTCCCGCTGGTCTTCGTGATCCTGTTTTTGTCCTCGGCCTTCTTTCCCGAGGACCTGATGCTGGAGCCGGCGAAGACCGTCGCCCAGTACAACCCGATCAGCTTCATCGTCGAGGGAATCCGAGATCCGGTGATCTCGTCTCTGTCGACCAGGAAGCTCTTCGAGGCCATCGCCTCGATTGCCCTGATCGGGGCCCTGAGCATCTGGCTCAGCTCGATTGCCCTGCGCCGGCGCTTGAGGATTGGAGGCTGATCGCCCATGGGCTGGCGCGCAGCGATGGCGACGATCGGGGCCCTGGTTCGCCGCGCTGGGAATGAGCTGCTGCGGGTTCCGGGGGCCGCGATCCCCGGGGTGCTCGCGCCGACGATCTTCTTCCTGGGCCTGACATCGGTGTTCGGCCACCTGAACGCGCTCCCCGGGTTCACCTCCGGCACCTATCAGAGCTTCCTGATCCCGATCAGCCTCATGCAGGGGGCCGGGTTCACCGGTGCGGCGACGGGCGTCAACCTGGCTCGCGACATAGAGCAGGGCTGGTTCGACCGTCTGCTCGTCTCCCCCGCTCCCCGCTCCGTGCTGCTGGCCGGCCTGGTCATCTCCGCGAGCCTGCGGTCGCTGATCCCCGCCACGGTGCTACTGACCGTTGGCTTCTCGCTGGGCGTGAGCTGGCCGGGGCTCGGCGGGCTGGCGATCGCGATTGTGATCGTATTGGGCATGGGCACCCTGGCCGCGTGCTGGGGAATGGTGCTCGCGCTCCGCTTCAAGTCGCAGTCGGCCGCGCCCTTGATGCAGGCGGGAATGCTGGTCCTGATCTTGACCACCACCGCCTACGCCCCGCTCGCCCTGCTCACCGGCTGGCTCCACACCGCCGCCCGCTTCAACCCTGTGACGCAGGTTGTGGAGACGGCCCGGCAGGGGTTCGTCGGCGGCGTCACCTGGGGCAACACATGGCCTGGGCTCCTGGCGCTCACCGGTCTGCTGCTGCTGCTGGGGGCCTTGGCCCTGCGGGGAATGCGCCGAACGGCAATATAACTCCGGCGACTTGGCCCTTTGGACATCCATGTCGTCGGTCACAAGTCGCCGGGTTAGGGCGCAACCGGGGCGGCAGGCTTAAACGCGTGGACCGCGACTTCGTCGCTAGCCCCAGCGAGGGCGTAGGTCGCCCCGGCGAGCTCGCGGCGCTTTGCCAGCGGGTTCTCGGCGCGAGCTGGGCCCAGGGCGAGCGCGATTCCGTCCCGTACGCCTACACCCGCCCCAGCCCGGCACGTTATCCCTGGCAGTGGTACTGGGACTCGTGCTTCGCTGCGATCGTCTGGCGACGCTTCGATTCCGGCCATTCCCGCGTCGAGCTCGAGACCCTGCTTCGCGCCTGCCGGCCGGACGGGTTCGTCGGCCACGTGGTCTTCTGGGACCGTCCGATCTCCTATCGGCGCAGCCTCTACTACAACATCACCTCGCGCTCCGACTCCATGACCTGGACCATCCAGCCGCCGCTGCTGGCCTGGGCTTGGCGAATCGCGGTGGGCGATCCGGCGGCCGAACCCGGGATCGTCCGCCACCACGAGTGGCTGCGGGCCAACCGCGACCTCGACGGCGACGGGCTGTTGTGGATCGTGCAGCCCGACGAATCGGGGCTGGACTCATCGCCCAAGTACGACCCGGTGTGGGGCCGGCGGGCACATGCGAGGCTCGGCTTCCCGCTCCTCGTCGCCCGCAACCGGCGGCTCGGCTGGGACGCGCGGCGAATCCGGGATGCAGGCGGGCCGGTGCTATGCGAGGTGGTTACGAACGTCCTCTGGGGGCTCGCCCGCCTGGCGATGGGCGAGACGTCCATCACTCCGGCGCTGATCGACCGCCTCTGGGACGACCGGCGGGGACTGTTCGTCGACGAGGCTCAGCCCGGAGGTTTGCGCCCGCAGGTCGAGACCTGGGCCGCCCTGGCACCGCTGGCCCTGCCCGACCTGCCGGAGACGATCGGTCGGCGCCTGGTCGAGGAGCATCTTTTCGACCCAAGGCGCTTCTGGCTGGCGGTGCCCCCGCCCTCGGTCTCGGCCGCTGAGCGGAGCTTCGAGCCCGGTCGCGGGACGAGCTGGAAGCGCCGCTACTGGCGCGGGCCGACCTGGATCAACGCCGCCTGGATGCTGTGGATCGGCTTGCTTCGGCTCGGCTACGGCGAGGAGGCGGACGAAATGGCCAGCAGGCTTGGCGACACCGTGCTCCGCCAGGGCCTGTGGGAGTACTTCAACCCCCTCACGGGCGAGGGCCTCGGCGCCACGGACTTCGCCTGGTCCAGCCTCATCCTCGAGATGGCCGGCCCGGCGCCCGGGGCCGCCCGGAGCTACCTCTAGCCCGCGCGCTGCCTTACTTGTAGCGGTAGGTGATCCGGCCGCGGTCGAGGTCGTAAGGGGAGAGCTCGATCTTCACCCGGTCGCCGGGGAGGATGCGGATGTAGTGGCGGCGCATCTTGCCGGAGATATGCCCGAGGACCTCGTGGTCGTTGTCGAGCTTGACCTTGAACATGGTGTTGGGCAGAGCCTCGGTGACCTCGCCCTCCATCTCGATCTTCTCTTCCTTACCCATGGGCGCCGGAGAGGGTAGCGGAGCCGCCGAACGGCGTAACGGATGCCACTAACGCCCCTCGAACGTGGCCTTGCCCGGGCCCTCGGCCAAGAACGACTCGACGGCCCGCTTCAGGTCCTCCGTCTCGAACAGCGAGCCTGCGACCTCGGGCGTCACCTTGTCCGCCTGATCGACGCCGCCCTCGAGGTAGGCGCGCACGATCTTCTTGGTCGCCCCGTGCGCCTTGGTGGGACCGGCGGCCAGGCGCTGAGCGAACTGCATCCCCTTCTCGAGCAGCTCGTCGTCGGGGAGCACACGGTTGACGACGTTCCAGCGCTCCAGGGTCGCTGCGTCGTAGATGCCCTGCGACATCACGAACTCCCGGGCCCGAGCAGGGCCCGCTCGCTCGGCCATCCGCTGGGTGCCGCCGGCGCCCGGAGTCAGGCCGACCACGGCCTCGACGAGGCCAAAGCGCGCGGACTCGCCGGCCCAGATCATGTCGCAGCCGAGTGAGACCTCGAGCCCAGCGGTGAGGCAGAGGCCATGGACGATGGCGAGCGTCGGGATCGGCAGCGCCTCGATCCGCCGCACGGCGTCGAGCAACGGGTCGAAGCTCAGATCCGCGCGGTCGCCGCCCGCATCCACGATCTGCTGGAAGACGTTGACGTCGGCACCGCCGGTGAACAGCTCGCCTTCGGCGCGCCAGACGAGCGCCCGCGCATCTGAGCCCTCGACCTCCCCCAGGCAGTCGCTGAGCGCCTGGAAGACGGTGGCCCCGAACAGGTTCAGGGGTGGGTTGTCGAGCACCACGGCGGCAACGCCTCCGTCACGGTCCAGCCGGACGGGGGAGCTCACGGATTGGCCTGCCTGATCCGATCACCCACAGCCGCGATCTCCTCGGCGTCTGCGCCGCGGGGTATCCAGGGAAGCTTCAGTGGATCGTCGTCGTAGCGCGGGATCACGTGAAGATGGAAGTGGAAGATGGTCTGCCAGGCGGCGGCCCCGCACGCATTGAGCAGGTTGAAGCCATCGGGCTGGAGTGCGGCGCGGATCTTGCGCGCAAGGCGCCGGGCGGCGAGCATCGCGCGCTCGAGGTCATGGTCGGAGACCTCGAACAGGTCGGCGCTGTGGGCACGCGGCACCACGAGCGCGTGCCCCGGCGTGGCGGGGTTGATGTCCATGAAGGCGACGGTGTGCTCATCCGAGTCGACGATCTGTGCCGGGACCTCGCCGGCGACGATCCCGCAGAAGAGGCAGTCGCTTGCCATCAAAGCCAGCCTAATGGGAGCGGATCTGTCGCGCGAGGTCGATGGCCTCTTCGCGCGTCGAGACCTCGCCCGCGAACACCGCCGCCTTGATCTCGCCCAGCAGGCTGCCGAGCTCTGGACCCGGCTGGATGCCGAGCTCCGAGGCGAGGTCGTCACCGGGGATCGGCGAGCGCGCCGGGCCGGCGCGACGCCAGGCCAGTGCCTCGGCAACCATCTCGCTGGCCAGCTCGAGGTGGGCGTCGACGGCCTCTTGGCGGGTGCGCTCGCCCTGGGTCGCCAGCCGGTCCGCGACCGTGAGCAGCGTGACGTCAACCGTGTCGGGATCGGTGGCCAGCAGGTAGTCGTAGACGTGTCGCCGCGAGAGCGGCCGCTCGTGGACGAGGAAGCCGAGGCGCAGGTGGTTGAGCGTCAGGTTCGCGAGATAGTCGGTCAAGCGCTTGCTCGCCCGCAGGCGCGAACAGAGCGCGCGGGCCAGCCGGACGCCGGCCCGATCGTGGCCCATGAACAGCACCCTGCCTCCCTGCCCGACCGCGCGGGTCTCCGGCTTGCCGAGGTCGTGAACAAGGGCGGCGAAGCGCAGCGCGCCACCGCGGGTGAGGTCGTCGGCGAGCGGCTCCGTGAGCAGCTCGCCGACTTCCCCCGCCGCCGCGCCGACGAAGGCCTCCAGGTCGCCCTCAACCTCGATCAGCCGCCCAAGCACCTCCATGGTGTGTCCATAGACGTCGAGGTGGTGATAGGGGTTCTGCTCGACGCCGCGCAGCGCCTCCAGCTCCGGCAGGAGGCCCGGCATCGCCCCCAGCTCGTCCACGACCTTCAGCCCTCTGACCGGCTCAGGACCCGTGAGCAGGAGACGCAGCTCAGCGAACTGGCGCTCCCCGGCCGGCTCGCCCGCCCGGCTCGCCTCCGCGCGGGCAAGGGCGGCAGTTTCGGAATCGACCTCCATCTCGAGACCGGCGGCGAGCCGGGCCGCCCTGAGGATCCGCAACGGGTCGTCGATGAAGCTTCGGCCGGAGACCGCGCGCAGCACACGCCTCTCCAAGTCGGCCAGCCCGCCGTGCGGGTCGACCAGCGGCGCACCCAGGTCTGCCAGCGGCACCGCGATCGCGTTGACCGTGAAGTCCCGCATGGCCAGGTCCGCCTCGATTCCGTCGCCCCGTAGCCTGGTGATGTCCACGTGCCAGGCGGCGTCGCCCGCCAGGGCGCGCCAGCTCGCAAACTCCTCCGACAGTTTGAACGCGTGTCCCGCGGCGAACGCGCCGATCTCACGGGCGGCCTGCCCCTCGTCCCGGGCGACGGTCAGGTCGACGTCCCTCACCTCTCGCCCGAAAGCCGCGTCGCGGATCGCCCCGCCGACGATCCAGATCCCATCCCTGGCGCCAAGGGCGGCCTGGCAGGCGCGAACTGCCGGAGCCGCCGCCAAAAGATCTGGGATCGCAGCGCTCACCGGGCGGCAGACCGGACCTGAACCCGAGGCACCCGCGGCGCGATCCCGCAGGTGATCTCGTAGTTGATCGTCCCCAGGCGCCGGGCCACCTCCTCGCAAAGGATCCGATCGTCGCGCTGGGCACCGATCAGCACCGCGGGCGAGCCGGGCTCCACGCTCGAGGATGGGCCCAGGTCGATGGTCAGGTTGTCCATCGAGATCGTGCCGACGAACGGGTATCGCTTCCCGCCCACCAAGGCCTCGCCGTTGTTCGTCAGGCCGCGGCGCACGCCGTCCCCGTAGCCGATGGGCAGCACACCGACCCAGGTGTCGGTCGGGGCGAGCCACCGCCGGCCGTAGCCTGCGCTCGCGCCAGCCGGAAAGCGCTTGGTGTCGGCGACGTAGGAGCGCAGCTCGAGCGCCGGCTCCAACCCACGCGCGAAGGGATCGGAGTGAAAGGGGTCGAGCCCGTAGATCGCGATCCCGCACCGAGCCATGTCGAAATGCGAGGTGGGCTCTCGAAGAGTGGCGGCGCTGTTGGCGGCGTGCACGAGCAGATCCGGGTGCTCGGCGCGCGCGCGTTCGGCTAGGGACGTGAAGCGCTCGAGCTGCTCGCCGAAGAAGTCGGAGTCGGGCTCGTCGGCGGTGGCGAAGTGAGTCCACAGCCCGGCGAGCTCGACGCGCTCGTCGCTCGCCACCGCGTCCACCAGGGCCAGCACCGCATCTGGGTCCCGCTCGCCCAAGCGGCCCATCCCGGTGTCGTACTTGACGTGCAACCGCGGGCGCACGCCGAGCTCGGCCCCGCGCTCGCCGGCCAGACGGGCTAAGCCCGGGCGCCACACCGCCACGTCGGACTTCGCTCGAAGCGCCATGTCGAGCTCTGCTTCTGTCAGCGCCCCCATGGTCAGGATTTGGGCATCCGGAAGCTGGCTCCGCAGCTCGGCGGCCTCGGCCGCCGCCGCAACCGCCAGCCAGGTCGCCCCACCGGCAAGCGCCGAGCGCGCGCAGTCGACTGCCCCGTGCCCGTAGCCGTCTGCCTTCACCACGGCGCACAGCTGCGATCCGCGCAGCTCTTCGACCAGCCGGGCACAGTTGCGCTCAACGGCGCCCTGGTCCACGACGGCGACGGCGCGCTGGACGGGCTCAGCCATTCCCTTGCAGAGCCGCCGGCAGCGCGGCGATCACGTCCGTTGCGATCACCGACTCGGCCGCGCCCAGCCGCCGCGCCGCGTGCCTCCCGGCGAGCTGGTGCGCGTGGACCCCGGCACAAGTGGCGGCGAAGGGGTCCGTGGCGCGAGCAAGCAGGGCGCCAATCGTGCCCGAGAGGACGTCCCCGGTGCCGGCCGTGGCCAGCCCGGGGCTGCCGCCGGCGCTGACCCCAAGGCGGGCGCCGTCCGCGACCAGGGAATCGTCGCCCTTAAGCACGACGATCGCCCCGCTTTGCTCCGCGGCCTCGCGAGCGCAGGCGAGCCGGTGCGCGTCAACCTCGCGGGATCCCCGTCCCAGCAGGCGCCCGAGCTCACCGGCATGAGGCGTGAGCACGGTGGGGGCGGTCCGCCTGGCGATCGAGTCGAGGCGCTCGGCGTGGGCGTTCAACCCGTCCGCATCGATCAAGAGCGGCGCCTCGATCCTCTGGGCGACGGCGCGGGCGAGCTCGAGCGAGTCCTCGTCGCGTCCCAGGCCCGGGCCCAGGACCACGGCGGCAGCCCGTTCTGCCGCCTCGAGGATGTCCTCGAGCGCGCTCGCCGGCAGGCGGCCCTCCGCCCCCGCGAAACCGCGAGACATCACCTCGGTCAGCTTCACCTCGAAGATCGGCTCCAGGTCGGCGGGCACCGCCACCGTGGCGTAGCCGGCGCCCACTCTGATCGCCGCCTCCGCGGCCATGCATACGGCGCCCGTCAGGCCCTTGGAGCCGCCTACCACCAGCACCTGGCCCGAATCGAACTTGGTCGAGCCGGGGCTCCGCCGGGGAGCGAGACCGAGCACGGCGTCGGTGATCACGCCGGCCGCGGGGTCGCCGGGCGCCCCGGCCGGAATCCCGATTTCGGCGACGCGAAGCTCCCCCGTGTGGGTCTTCCCCGGTGCGATCCAGTGCCCCAGCTTGGCCCGGTGAAAGGTCACCGTGATGTCGGCCTCGACCGCCGTGCCCTCGACCTCGCCGGTCGAGGCGTCAACGCCGGAGGCGATGTCGGCGGCCACGACCGGTGCTTCGCAGCCGTTGATGGCCTCGATCGCGGCGTCCGCGGGAGCTCGTGCTGCCCCGGAGAACCCGGTGCCAAAGACCGCGTCCACAACCACCCCGGCTCCCCGGAGCGCCGGCGCAACTCCCTCGGGACCCGGCTCAACAACGGTGCCCCCGAATCTCTCCAGGTTGGCGCTCGCGTCGGGCGAGAGCTCCGCCGCAGACCACAGCAGCAGCGCCTCGACCTCATACCCGGTGTCGGCGAGCTCACGAGCACAAACCAGCCCGTCGCCGCCGTTGTTGCCCTTGCCGCAGACGACCCGGGCCGGCCCGGGCCGCGCCGCGGATCGAGCCGCCTCGGCCAGCGCGGCGCCGGCCCTTTCCATCAGCTCCAGGGAGGGAACTCGCTGCTCCTCGATCGCCCAGGCGTCCGCCGCCCGCATCCCAGCGGCGTCGTAAATGGGCTCGAGCCAGTCTTCCATCCGGCCCGCAGCGTAATCCGAGCTGCCTACGGCCGGCTCGCCAACGACTCCGCAACCACGATCGCCGCGGCGAGCTCGCGCGAGTGCGTGAGCGAAACATGGAGCGCGACGCCCTTTTCGGCGGCGGCTGCGGCGGCGCGACCGTGCAGCTGCAGGCGCGGAGTCTCGCGCCCGCTCCCCGTGATCTCGACCTCCCGCGGCGGCAGAGGCCCGGCGCCGAGCGCCTTCACGGCAGCCTCCTTGGCGGCAAAGCGCGCGGCGAGGTGACGCGCGGGACGGCGCCGCGCCCCGGCGTAGGCAAGCTCGCCTTCGGTGAACAGACGCTGCGCGAGCGGCGGCCGGCGCTCCAGGGCCTCCTCGAGCCGGCGGATCTCGAGCAGGTCGATGCCGACCCCGGCCGGATGTCCCGGAGTGAACAGGTCCGGCTCCGGCGAGTTCATTCCCCCACCACCGCCGCGGCCGTTCCGGAGTCACCGCCGGTTTCCGCCGGCGCATCGCGAAGACCGAGCACCATCCTGAGTTCGGCTCGGTCTCCATCGGAGCGGGTGCCGAGCACGAAGTAGTCGAGGTGGTCGAGGTACGGCTTGGCGCTGCGGTAGTCGGGGTCGTCGCGAGCCTGCGGGAAGCTCTCGATGAGCTCGAGCAAGGGCACGAAGTCGATGAAGGTCTGCGGGGCGAAATCGTCTCCGAGCGCATCCGCACCGGAGTTGAAGGCATCCGAGTCGTCGAGCGTTGAGCTCGGCGAGAGGACGTCTTCGACCGAGGCGGCGAGTCCGGCAACCACCTTGTCGTCGTGCTGGACGACCGTAAACGAGATCGGGACGCCAGCCGGGCTGAAGGAAAAGCCCTGGTCGGATGTATCCGTCAGCGGCTCGACACTCAGTCGCGGATCGTTGCCGAGCGCCCTCCGGAGCCGATCGAGCGTGGTCGCCGAAGCCTGCTCATCGTCGGTCTGGACCACCAGCGCACCACCAACGCTGAACAGCGACGTCCCGGTGATGAACCCGCCGAGATCCCCGGCCCAGCGGCTGATCTGGTCAGCGAGCTCGGATCCGAGTCCGCCGCCCAGCCTCGCGTCGGCGGCTCCCGCGCCAGGGCGGACCTGGCGGAGCAGGCTCCCGTAGGTCTCACCAACGTCGGCGATCGCGAACGCCAGCCACGACTCCTCTGGGAAGCCCTTCAAGAGCTCGGACTCCTGCGAGGCCGGGGCGGCTCCGGCGGCGGCCGACGCCTGAAGGGCGAGCTGGTCGGAGCTGGCCGAGATGGCTGCGGAGACCGGCTGCCCGAGGAGCTGCTCGAGCCGCGGGGTCGCGGACGACGCCTCCGCCGCGGCCGCGATTCCCGACTTTTGGAGATCGTCCAGGATCTTCCTGGGCTCCAGGTAGAGGAAGCCCACCCAGTCCTGGGGGGCCTGGTCGAGCTGCGCCTCGAATTCGCCGGATTCCGCCAGCGACCGCTGCTTGGAGGCGTCGACAGCGTCCCGGAAGGCGCGCTGGGTCCCGGCAACCACGAAGTCGCCGACCAGGCCCGCGGCCGTGCCGTCCCGATCCACCAGGTAATCGACACCCTGATACGAGCGGCGACGCTCCGGCTGCTCATCGGCCGCTGCCGCCTTGTCGATGGCTCGCTGAGCAACCGCCGGATCGGTGGTCGCGATAACAGCTGCGCCCGGGGTCTCCCCCTGCGAGCCCCGGAGGAAGAAGCCTGCGCGCTCGCCGAGCCACGGCTCGATGTCGTCTCGGTAGGTGAGTCCCGTGTCGCCGCTCGCCAGCGCCTCGTCGAGCCGATCCACCACGAGGGCACCCGGGTCGTCGGTGGCCAGGAGCTTGGAGAGCGCGGAGTCGAGCGCCTGCTTGCGGTCGCCGTCAGGGCGGACGACGCCCTCGGCGAACAGGGCCGCGTCAGCCGGGCTCACCGTGGCCGGATCCGGGCCGGTGGACGGGGACGGGCCTCCTCCGTCCCCGCCGCAGCCGGCGAGCAGCGCGACGAGCGCCGGCAGCAGGAAGGTCGGACGAGCGCGACGTCCCTTCACGAGGCCGGGGATGCCTATTCCACCGTGACGGTCTTCGCGAGATTGCGTGGCTGGTCCACGTTCAGACCCTTGAGCCGCGCCACGTGGTAGGCGAGCAGCTGGAGGGGCAAGATCGCCAGGATCGGCTGCAGGATCCAGTCGGTTGCGGGCACGTAGAGGATCTCGTCGGCGCCTTCTGCGACCCGCTCCGACCCCTCGGTCGCGACCGCGATCACGTCAGCGCCGCGAACGCTCACCTCGGCCATGTTGGACAACATCTTGTCCAGGACCGGGCTCTCCGTCGCCACGCAGACCACGGGGGTCGAGTCGTCCAGCAGGGCAATCGGCCCGTGCTTCATCTCGCCCGCCGCGTAGGCGTCGCTGGGGATATAGGAGATCTCCTTCATCTTCAGCGCCCCCTCGAGGCACACGGGAAGGCCGATGTTCCGGCCCAGGTAGAGGAAGAAGCGCCCCCCGTACTCGTCTGCCGCGATCTGCCGGACCTTCTCCTCCACCGACTCGATGGTGCGGTCGATCATGGTGGGCATGCTCTTGAGCTCCTCAATGAGGGTCGCGATCCGCTCTCTCGGCATCGCGTCCCGGCTCCCGGCAAGCCACAGGCCGAGCAGATACATCGCCGCCACTTGCGCGGTGAAGGTCTTGGTGGCCGCGACGCCGATCTCCAGGCCGGCGCGCGTAAAGAGGACCGCGTCGGCGTCGCGGGTCGCCTGGCTGCCCATGATGTTGGTCAAGGCCAGCACCTTCGCCCCGCGCTCCCGGGCCAGCCGCATCGCCGCAAGCGTGTCGGCGGTCTCGCCCGACTGGGTGATCCCGATCACCAGGTCGTCGGCGCCGACCACGGGATCGCGATAGCGGTACTCGGAGGCGATGTCCATCTCGACCGGGATCCGCGCCCACTGCTCGATCGCGTACCGGCCCACCAGCCCGGCGTGATAGCTGGTGCCGCAGGCCACGATCACGATCCGCCGCATTCCGGCGACGAAGTCATCCGGCAGGTCGAGCTCGGAGAGATCGACGCGGTCGTGCTGGAAGAGCCGATCGGTGATCGTCTCCGCCACCGAGTCGGCCTGCTCGTGGATCTCCTTCAGCATGAACGTCTCATAGCCGCCCTTTTCAGCGGCGTCCTGGTCCCACAGGACCTCCTCGGCCTCCCGCTCGACCAGGCTTCCTTCGATCCCGGTGACCGTCGCCCCGGCGGAGTCGATCGTCACGACCTCACCGTTCTCGATCAGGAGCACGCGGCGGGTCTGGGTGAGGAAGGCGGGAATCGCGGAGGCGACGAACGTCTCGTCCTCGCCCAGCCCGACAACCAGCGGGCATTCCTGTCGCGCGGCGACCAGCGTGTCGGGGTGATCGGCGTGCATGGCAGCGAACGCGTAGTGGCCGCGCAGCTCCGCGAACGCCGCTCGCACCGCCTCGGTCAGGTCGCCTTCGTCGTAGCGCTCGATCAGATGGGCGACGATCTCGGCGTCGGTCTCGGAGCTGAATCGATGCCCCTGGGCCTCGAGGTCACGGCGCAGCTCCGTGTGGTTCTCGACGATCCCGTTGAGAACGATCTGGATCCGGTCGTTGCAGTCCCCGTGCGGGTGGGCGTTCTCCTCGCTCACGCGGCCGTGGGTGGCCCAGCGAGTATGGGCGAGGCCGATGGTCGCCGGCGGCGGCGCCACGGTCACGCCCTCGTCGGCCCCGTTCAAGCCGATTGCGGCGCGCAAGTTTGCGAGGTTGCCGACTGCCCGCACCGAGTCGATCCGCCCGTTGTCCAGCAGCGAGATGCCGGCGGAGTCATAGCCCCGGTACTCGAGCTTCTCGAGCCCCGCCATCAACAGGTCGCGGCAAGGACGCTGGCCTACGTATCCCACGATTCCGCACATGGAGAGGCGATTAAGGGTAGACCGTGTTGGTGGGAGTGCCTGCTCTACGCCCTACGCGAGCTCTCGGCGGATCAGATCGACCAGGCGGCTGCAGACCTCGTCGCACTCCGCTGCCGTCGGCGCTTCGACCATCACGCGGATGAGCGGTTCCGTGCCGGAGGCACGCACCAGGACGCGGCCTCGGCCCTCGAGGGCTTCGTTCTCGCGCTCCACCGCCTCCCAGACAGAGCTCGCCTGCTCGAGCGCCGCGCGATCCGAGATCTCGACGCTCTCGAGCACCTGCGGAAGCTTCTCCATCGGGATCGAAGCCGCGAGCTGGCCGTCGCCGAGGGCCTGCATCACGAGCAGGGCTGCGGCGGTCCCGTCGCCGGTGGGCCCGTACTCGTTCCAGATGATGTGGCCTGATTGCTCCCCGCCAAGCGGCCAGCCCCGCCTGTCGAGCGCGGCAATCACACTGCGATCGCCGACCGACGTCGTCTCCACCTCGATTCCGGCCTCCGCCATCGCCTGGTGAAAGCCGTAGTTGCTCATCACCGTCACGGCAACCCCACCGTGAAGCGCGTCGGCGTCGGCCAGGTGACGCGCGCAGAGCGCCAGCAGCTCGTCCCCGTCGCGAATCTCTCCCTGCGTGTCGACCGCGATCACCCGGTCGCCGTCGCCGTCGAAGGCGAAGCCGATCTCTCCGTCGCCGCGGCGGACCGCCTCGGCCAGGAGCTCCGGGTGGGTAGAGCCGCAGCCCTCGTTGATGTTGCGCCCGTCCGGCTCCGCGGCGATCGTCTCCACGGCGGCCCCCAGCCGCTCGAAGACCGAGGGGGCAGCCCGATAGGTCGCCCCGTTGGCGCAGTCCAGCAGCACCCGGCGCCCGGAAAGGTCCAGCCTGAATGCCGACAGTAGGGCCCGCCGGTAGTCGTCGAGTGCTCCGTCGAGCTCGCGGACCCTTCCCAGCGAAGCCCCGGGCTCCGAGCCGCCAGCGGCGATTCGGGCCTCGATCCCGGCCTCCGCGTCGTCGTCGAGCTTGCGTCCATCCGGGCCGAAGAACTTGACTCCGTTGTGTCGCCAGGGGTTGTGCGAGGCGGAGACCACCCCGGCCAGGTCCAGTCCGTGCCGGCGAACCAGGATCGAGGCGGCCGGCGTCGGCAGCACGCCCCCCAGCCAGGCATCGCCACCTCCCTCGGCCACGCCCGCCGCGAGCGCCGCCTCCAGCATCGGGCCGGATTCGCGCGTGTCGCGGACAATCAGGACCTGGGGGCGGGCGTTGGCGCTCTCCAGCGCCGCCGCCCGGCCGAGCGCCAGGGCAACCTCGGCGGTCAGCTCCGTGCCGGCCACCCCGCGGACGCCGTCGGTCCCAAATAGCTTGGTGGCCACTACCGCTTCGAGAACTGCGGGCGCTTGCGGGCCTTCTTGAGCCCGGCCTTGCGACGCTCCTTCGCCCGCGCATCCCTGGTCAGCAGCCCCCTGCGCTTCAGCTCCCCGCGCAGGTCCGCGTCGATCTCCGTGAGCGCCCGTGCGATCCCGTGCCGGACGGCACCGGCCTGTCCGGCGATGCCACCTCCGTGGACCCGCACGCGGACGTCCACCTTGCCCTCATAGCCGGAGGCCAAGAGAGGCTGGCGAACGAGCGTCTGATGCTGGTGGCGCGGGAAGTAGTCCTCGAGGGTGCGCCGGTTGATCTCGAAGGTGCCACTCCCCGCAAGCACGATCACGCGAGCGATCGAGGTCTTTCGCTTGCCCGTGGCCTGAATCCGCGCGTCGGTGGGCACTTCAACGGCGGGCTCGCGCGCCGGCACGGGCTCCTCGGCGCCCTCGGCCGTGGCCTCGGCCTCGAGCCGCGCTCGCTCCTCGGCCTCGGCCTCGAGCCGCGCTCGCTCCTCGGCGCCCAGCTCGCGCTGGGGCTCGATCGCGATCGGCTCGAGCTCGGCGCCCGGGGGCTTCTTTTGATCCTCGGAATCCTCGGTCTTGGGGGCCGTCCCTTCCGGTGGCTCGGGCGCCTCGGATTCCTCGGAAACGTCGGGCTCAGACTCGTCGGCGACCTCGTCACTGGACTGGTCCTCCGCCGCCACCTCCGGCGGCTGCTCCTCGCCGACGTCCCCCTGCGCGGGCGCCGCGGGCTGCTCCTCGGAACCCTGGTCCTCCGGCGCGGCCTCGTCCCCGGTGCCCTCGGGCTGCTGCTCCTCTTCCGTGCGCTCCTCGTCCACCATCAGGCATCGACCTCCATCGGCGCCGGCTTCTGCGCCTCGTGTGGGTGCTCGGCTCCGGCGTAGACCTTCAGCTTCTGCAGCTGCCGGCGCGCGAGGCGGTTTCGGGGGAGCATCCCCTTGACCGCCATGCGGATGACCTCCTCCGGTCGGCGCTCGAGCATCTCGCCGAGCGTCCGCGAGCGCAGTCCGCCTGGATAGCCGCTGTGGCGGTAATAGACCTTGTCGTTGAGTTTGTTCCCGGTGACCTTGATCTTGGCCGCATTGACCACGACCACGAAGTCCCCGGTGTCGCAGTGCGGCGTGTATTCCGGCTTGCGCTTGCCGCGGAGCGCGTCGGCGATCTGAGTCGCTAGACGCCCGAGGGTCAGGCCCTCGGCGTCGATCACGTACCAGTCGCGCTGCCGGTTCTCGGGTGTGGCTACGTACGTCTTCATTTCATCTCGCTGCTGACGGAACCGGGCCCAGCCGGACCGCGAAAAGCCGCCCCCATCGACCTGCGCGCGGCCCAAACCGGGCGTCACGCTCACGGGCGCGGCCGGCGCATGATAGTCGAGCGCAACCGGCCTGCTCGTCGCGCCGCACGAGGCGGCTCCCTGGGGCGCCGGCCTGGTCGCGATCTTGCTCCGATCTCACCCGAAGTGTTAGCCGACGCTAACAAATCTCTCATGGCATGATCGCATTCCGCCGTCCGCCTGGCTATACTGCCGCCGCCCAGATGACCTGCCGAATCCGAGGCGGCCCAGCCGCAGCGGGGCGGGGGAACCAAAGGGACGGCGTCGAAGCCGTCCTGGGGCGAATCGGACACGCTCGTCCGTAGCGCCGCTCTTTCGGCGCGAGCCCGACAGCTAACCCCGCAGGCCGGAGAAAGAGAGTCCGTTTGAGGCCCCAGGGAATGGCGCCGGCTCGGCGCGGATGGCGAACAGCGATACCCGCGGCAGTCGTGGGCGCGTCGTTGTCCGTCTGCGCGGGCTGGGCCTTCGCCGCGGGCGGCGGAACCACCCCTCCCGAGCCGCCCAAGGTCACGGACGTCGTCTGCATCGCCAAGTGCGCCGGCGTACACAAGGCGACCACTGGCTCCAAGGTGCAGGTGAGCGGCCGCCATCTGCGCCACGTCTCACAGGTCCTGTTCAACGCGAGGGAGACCGGCAAGGTCGCTGCCGGGTCGGTCGCCTCCGAGAGCCGTCGGGTGACGGCCAAGGTCCCCGCAGGAGCTGCGAGCGGCAGGCCGAAGGTCGTCGACACCTACGAGAACAGCGCCAAGTCCCCCAAGACCCTGAGGATCGTCGCGCCCGCCCAGATCCAGTCAGGTGACTTCAAGCTCAGGGACGCCGCCGCGAAGCCGCGAAGGTCCTACTACTTCGGCGTCAAGAAGCCGCGCGTGACCTACATGTTCACGAACAGCGAGCCGACCGACGTGCGGATCGACGTCGTCAACCGCGCCAACGGCACCGTGGTGGACAGCTGGGTGGAGCCCGCCCAGGAGCCAAACATGGCCCACTCGGCCAAGTGGAGGGGAACCAGGCACGGAAAGCCCGTTCGCGACGGCAAATACAAGTTCCGCATCGGCCCCCAGAGCGGGACCATGGCGTCGACCAGCGAGTCCCGGTTCACATACCACCGCTTCAAGTTCCCGATTCGCGCTCGTCATACCTACGGCGACGGGGTCGGCGCGCCCCGGTCGGGCCACACGCACCAGGGTCAGGACGTCTTTGCCCGTTGCGGGGCGCCGCTGGTGGCGGCCCGTGGCGGTCGGGTGCAGTGGAAGGCGTACCACTCGAGCGCCGGCTACTACCTGGTGATCGACGGCAGGAAGACCGGCCACGACTACGCGTACATGCACATGAAGAGGCCGTCGCCTCTTCGCGAAGGCCAGGTCGTGCACACCGGAGAGCGGATCGGGAAGGTTGGCCAGACCGGCAACGCCACCGGCTGCCATCTGCACATGGAGGAATGGTCGGCACCGGGCTGGTACGAGGGAGGCCATTTCCTGAGGTCGATCACCCGCCACCTCAAGAAGTGGGACCGCTGGTCGTAACCCTTCGCCCCGCTTGAGCGGGCACGGAGGCGAAAAAGGGGCTGGGTCGGGAGGCGAGGCCAGAGCCTTTGGCGCTTTTATGGCGCCTAGCGCCACAAAGTCGCCAATCCCCGCAGCATTGCCCTACTTGATCATTTGACCGGGGGCTCTAGTCGCCTCCTCGGAGCTCCACAGCGGCTGTGGAGGCGCCGCCGCGAACGCCTTTCGGAGGAGCGTGACCAGCTGTCGGCGTTCGGCCGGCGAGAGGCCCTGAAGGACGCTGTCTTCCACCTCCTCCGCCAGCTCGCGCGCCCGTTTCAGGGTCCGCCGGCCCTTTGGCGTGATCAGGACCTCGCGGGCACGGCGATCCTGCGGGTGGAGGCGCCGCCTGGCCAGCCCGGCGCGTTCGAGCTGGTCGACCAGTGAGACCATCGTGCTCGGGTCGATCCCCATCGCCGAGCCGATCTGCTGCTGGATCCCGCCATCGCCCGCCCGCAGGTAGTTGAGCACGGCGAAGAGCGCCGGCGTCAGGCCAATCGATCGCAGCGCCGCGGCGGTCAGGGTGTGTGAGGCTCGCCAGAGCCGGAAGAACAGCTGTCCGGCGAACTCGGCGATCTCGGTCTCTGTGGACGGATCCGGGGGCATGGCGTGTGATCTTCGCACATTTACTCCGCTGCTCCAATCATTTGTGCTACAAATGATATTTGCCTGAAACTAAACGAGCAAAGGAGCGCAATGAGCACCCGAAAAGCCACGCAGAAGTCCACCAAGAGGACCACTGCGACCCGCAGCAAGTCAAAGGGCTTCACGGACGAGGAACGAGCTGCGATGAAGGAGCGCGCCCAAGAGCTGAAGGCGGAAGCGCGCCGCGGCTCGCGCGCGGGCAAGGCGGACGGTGAACGGGACGTGCTCGCGAAGATCAACGAGATGCGCGGGTCGGATCGCGCCATGGCCAAACGGCTCCATGCGATCATCAAAGCGAGCGCGCCAGCCCTCTCACCGAGGACCTGGTACGGGATGCCCGCGTATGCCAAGGACGGCAAGGTCGTCTGTTTCTTTCAGAGCGCAGAGAAGTTCAAATCGAGGTACGCGACATTCGGCTTCAACGACAAGGCGAAACTCGACGAAGGCGCCATGTGGCCGACCTCCTTCGCCCTGAAGGAGCTGACCGCTGCCGAAGAGGCAAGGATCGGCGCGCTGGTGAAGAGAGCCGTGAGTTGAGGACCACTGAGTCCCGCAACGCCGGCTACGACGCGCGATGAACGCGACCCCGACGCTCTACGGGTGGGCCGGAGGAGAGGCGGCGATCCGCCGCTTGATGGATTGCTTCTACGACCGCGTCGAGCGTGACGAACTCCTTTCGCCCTACTTTCCCGGCGGGGTGAGCGAGGAACACCGAGCGCACGTCAGCACCTGGTGGTCGGAGGTGCTGGGCGGCCCCGCCGGCTACACGGAGGACTTGGGTGGCTACGAGAGCATGCTCGCTCACCACCGTGGCCTCGCGATTGCGCCCGAGGAGCGGCATCGGTTTGTCGCGCTTCTCAGCCTCGCCGCCGACGACGCCGGCCTTCCGGACGATCCCGAGTTCCGCGCCGCGATCGTCGCCTACGCCGAGTGGGGATCCCGCCTTGCGATGTACAACTCCCAGCCGGACGCCCAGGTCTTCGAGCACGCACCGGTCCCTCGCTGGGGCTGGGGCGAGGCGCCCCCCTTCCAGCCGTAGGAAACCCGTTGCGCGCCAGGTCCGGCCAGCGCAAACCCTGGCCCCGGGCTAGCGACGAAGTCGCGGTAGATGCGGAGGTGCCTGCCGGGTCAGGCTGGTGCCCTAGCCCGGCGACTCCGAGCGAGCCAGGGATGGCGTCGAGCGAGGAGTCGCCGGTAGATGCCTATTCCCACTCGATCGTTGCCGGGGGCTTCGAGCTGATGTCGAGGGCGACACGGTTGACGCCGGCCACCTCGTTGATGATCCGGTTCGACACCCGCGCCAGCAGGTCGTAGGGCAGCCGCGCCCAGTCGGCGGTCATGGCGTCCTCCGAGGTCACCGCGCGGATCACGATCGGATAGGCGTACGTTCGACCGTCGCCCTGGACGCCGACGGAGCGCACTGCGGGCAGGACACAGAACGACTGCCAGAGCTCGCGGTAGAGGCCCGCGGCGCGGATCTCTTCCTGGAGGATCGCGTCAGCATCGCGAAGGATCTCGAGTCGCTCCGCAGTCACCTCGCCCCCCACCACTCGAATTCCGAGGCCCGGCCCCGGGAAGGGCTGACGCCAGATGATCCGCTCCGGCAGCCCGAGCTCGGCGGCGACGGCCCGAACCTCGTCCTTGAACAGCATCCGAAGCGGCTCCACGAGATCGAGCCCGAGGTCCTCCGGAAGACCGCCCACGTTGTGGTGCGACTTGATCGTGTCCGCCCCTACTCGCCCGTCTCCGCCCGACTCGATCACGTCGGAGTAGAGGGTCCCCTGGACGAGGAAACGCACGCCTTGAATCTGCTCCGCCTGCTCCTCGAAGACCCGAATGAATTCCTCGCCGATGATCTTCCGCTTGGTCTCGGGGTCCACGACGCCGGCGAGACGCTTCAGGAAGCGGTCCTCGGCCGCGACGTGGACCAGCCTGGCCCCCCGGTCGCGAAAGGTCTCGATCACCTGCTCGGCCTCGTTCTTGCGCAGCAGGCCGTGGTCGACGAGCACGCACGTGAGCTGATCGCCGACCGCGCGGTGGACGAGGGCCGCCGCGGTGGCCGAGTCGACGCCTCCCGAGAGGCCGCAGATCACGCCTTCGTGGCCGACCTGGGCGCGCACCGCCGCGACCTGCTCGTCGACGACCGAAGCGGGCGACCAACGCTGCTCCAGGCCCGCGACCTGGCGCAGGAAGCGGTCGAGTATCTGGGTGCCGTAGGGCGTGTGGACGACCTCTGGGTGGAACTGGATCCCGTACAGGCCACGCTCGGGGCTCTCGCAGGCCGCGACCGGGGACCCGGGACTGGACGCCAGTGCGACGAAGCCGGTGGGCGGTTCGAAGACGCTGTCGCGGTGGCTCATCCAGCATTGCTGCTCGCGCGGTAATCCCGACAGCAGCCGGCCGCCGCCGTTGGCGAGGACGAGGGAGGTGCGCCCGAACTCCCCCGCATCGGCGCCCTCGACCCGGCCGCCCAGCACGTGAACCATCGCCTGCATGCCGTAACAGATGCCGAGCACCGGCACGTCGAGCTCGAGCAGCTCACGCCGGAGCTCAGGTGCGCCTTCCGAATAGACCGACGCCGGCCCGCCGGAGAGCACCAGGGCAGCGGGACGGCGCTCGCGGATTCGCTCCAAGTCGGTGTTGTGTGGGAGCAGCTCGGCGAACACCCCGCACTCG
This sequence comes from Solirubrobacterales bacterium, assembly GCA_035573435.1. Lineage (GTDB taxonomy): Bacteria > Actinomycetota > Thermoleophilia > Solirubrobacterales > 70-9 > AC-56. Next base: position 50,482 of record DATMZR010000006.1, on the reverse strand, counting down.
CGGATCCTCCGGGCGATCAGCTGGGAGTACTGCCCCCCGAAATCGAGGACCAGTACTTCCTCAGTCATCCGAAACGGCGACTCCCGTGGCCACTGCCGCCCGCCCGTTGGAGCCCATGCCCACTGACTGCTCGCGCTGCAGCTGCTTGCCCTCAGTCTGCAGGGCCGGGGCGACCATCACCTCGGCGCGCTGGAAGTCGCGGATGTCCTCGTAGCCGCAGGTAGCCATGGAGGTGCGAAGCGCGCCGATCAGGTTGAAGGTGCCGTCGTTCTCCTGAGCGGGGCCAAGCAGGATCTCCTCCAGCGTGCCGTCCTGAACGGTGGCCACGCGTGCGCCTCGCGGCAGCGAGGGATGGAAGGTCGCCATGCCCCAGTGGAAGCCGCGGCCCGGCGCCTGCTCCGCGCGGGCCAGGGGCGAGCCGATCATCACCGCATCGGCGCCGCAGGCGATCGCCTTCGAGACGTCGCCGCCGGTGCGCATGCCGCCGTCGGCGATCACGTTGCAGTACTCCCCGGTCTCAAGCATGTGCTGCGACCGGGCCGCGGCGACGTCGGCGATCGCGGTCGCCTGGGGCACCCCAATCCCGAGCACGCCCCGGGTGGTGCAGGCTGCACCGGGCCCCACCCCGGCGAGGACGCCGACCGCCCCGGTGCGCATCAGGTGCAGCCCGGTAGAAAAGGAGGCGCAGCCGCCGACGACACACGGGACCGGCACCTCGGCGATGAACTTCTTCAGATTCAGCGGCTCGGCCTTCGATGACACGTGCTCGGCCGAGATCACGGTCCCCTGGATCACCAGGAGGTCCAGCCCTGCCTCGAGGGCGACCTCGTAGTGCGCCGCGACGCGCTGCGGAGTCAGCGAGCCGGCCGCCACGACTCCCTGCGCCTTGATCTCCTCGACCCGCTGCGCGATCAGCTCGGGCTTCACAGGCTCGCGGTAGATCTCCTGCATCGTGGCGGTGGCCGCCTGGGGTGAGGCCCCGGCGATCCGCTCGAGCTGTTCCTCGGCGTCCTCGTATCGCGACCAGATCCCCTCGAGGTTGAGAACAGCCAGGCCGCCCAGCCGACCGATTTCTGCAGCGGTCGCGGGACTGACGACGCCGTCCATGGCCGCCGCCAGCAGCGGGAGCTCGAAGCGGTAGGGGCCCAGCGTCCAGCTGATGTCGACATCGTCGGGATCGCGCGTCCGTCGCGAGGGCACGATCGCGATGTCGTCGAACCCGTAGGCCCTTCTTCCCTTCTTGCCGCGACCGATCTCGACTTCCATGGCCTTATGAATCTCCCGTCTGGCGCTGAGCGTCCAGGCTAAGGGTGGGCGCGGACGAAAAACGCCCCGTCGAGCGAGGCGAAAGACACGTTTGCGGCAACTGGAGAGCGGGCTTCTCCAAGGCCCCGGCGATGTTAGCACCGCCTGCATGACGTCCTTCACGGGGAGGAGGGCCGGGACCGGCCACAAAGGAGAAGGCGCGTGCCGGTCTCGAAAATCCGGACAACACTGGCAATCGCGGCCGTCGCGGGAGCGGTCCAGATGGCCATGGCCAAACCGGCGCGGGCATCCGCGCCGCACACGGTCCTGCCGGGCGAGACCCTGTGGTCGATCGCGGCCTCCTACAACTTCACCACCCGCACGATCGCCGCCTACAACGGGCTCTCGGACGACGCGTCCGTCTACGCTGGCGAGACGATCCAGATCCCGACTGAAGCCGAGGGCGCCGCGGCGCTGGCTTCGGCTGGGGCCTCCCCCACCTCTTCGTCGAGCTCCTCTGCCGCGACCGCCTCCCACATCGTGATGCCCGGCGAAAGCCTCTGGTCCATAGCCGCCGCGAATGGCCTCCCGGTCGAGTCGCTGGCCGCCAGCAACGGCCTCGCCTCGGACTCGCTGCTCCTGATCGGGCAGACGATCCAGGTGCCGGCGTCCGGCAGCTCGGCGTCCACTGCCGCCGGCACTGGCCCACCCCCGCCGTCTCCTCCCTATTGGACCTCACCCATCTACTGCCCCTGTGGGAGCGTCTATCTGGCCTCGAACGCAGCCGCCGCCTGGGAGGCGATGCGCCAGGAGTCCCTGCGGCTCTACGGAACCGATCTCTACCCGGACGGCACCCTCTCCGGCTACCGGTCCTACGCCCAGCAGCTCTACCTCTACAACCTCTACCTCTCGGGCCAAGGCAGCCTCGCCGCGCCCCCCGGGACTTCTTCCCACGAATACGGCTACGCGCTCGATCTCGCCGAGCCCTACATGCGAACGGTGGTCGACCAAATCGGCGCCAACTTCGGCTGGGCGAAGACCGAAGCCCCCGACGAGTGGTGGCACATCAACTACGTCGGCTAGCGATCCATCGCTGAGGGTCGCCGGTCGCCGGCGGGTCAGGGCCTCAGCCGACCCCCGCGGGGACATCGAGCTCGCGGACCTCGACGCGCGGCAAGAGCCGCTCGACCTCGTTCCGGTCGACGGTGCCGGCGCCAAAGTGCTGCGTCGACTCGGCGCCGCAGGCAACCCCGTACACCAGGCACTCACTGGCCGAGCGCCCCTCGTACCGGGCGGCCACGTAGCCCGCCAGGAAGCAGTCCCCGGAGCCGACGCCGGAGACCGGCTCGAGCGGCTCTATCTCGACCTCGTAGCGACGCCGCTCGTTGCCCTTCCCGACAATCGCAACGCAGCCGGCCTCCCTAGTGATCACCGCCTCGCCGGCGCCCATCTCCAGCAGCCCGGCGAGCCCCAAGGCGAAGTCGTCGGCGTCGTTGAACTCCTGGCCGACGGCCTCCTCGGCCTCGGACACGTTCGGAGCCACGACCGCGGGCTCGGCGCGCAGGCCAAGGCGCATGGGCACGCCGTCCGTGTCGAGGAGCGCCGGCACGCCCAGGCTGCGTAGCTCGCCGATCAGGCGCGCGTACACGGCCGCGTCGACGCTGGGCGGGATGCTGCCCGCCAGCACGCACAGGCTCGACCCCTGAGCCAGGTAGAGGAGCTTCTCGATGAACAAATCGATCTCGTCTGGCCGCACCTCGGGCCCGCGCTCGTTGATCTCCGATTGCTCACCGGAGGTCGGATCGATGACCGCCAGGTTCGTCCGCGATTCCCCCTCGATGCGGGTGAAGTCGTGAAGGATCGCCTCGTCGGTGAGCTGCCGGAGGATGCGGGACCCGGTCGCGGCTCCGGCCAGCCCGGTGGCGATTGCGGGGCGGCCGAGCAGCTTCAACGCTCGTGCGACGTTGACGCCCTTGCCACCCGCGAAGGTCGTCGACTCCACGGCCCTGTGGCGGTGCCCGAGGCGGAAGTTCGGCACGGCGACCGTGCGGTCGAGTGCGGCATTCAGCGTGACGGTGAGGATCACTGAGGCCTTCCTTGTCCCGGCTGGCCGCGCCCGCGACGGCGGGGCAGCCCAACAGCAATGCCTATCACGATCGTAGCCGTGACGGCTCCGGTAACCGCCCAGGCCAGGGCCCGCGACCCGGGAACTTCATCGTCGATCCGCGAGATGAGCGTCGAGTCGGCGGGCGCGAGCGCTCGGCGCTCGCTGACCAACGGCACGCGTGCCACCTCCTGATCGTCAAGCGTGACCACACCTGTCCCGAGCCGGCGGCCACGCGGGATCGGGCCCTCGACCTCATCCGGAGCGTCGACGGTCACCCGAATGGACTGCCCGCGCCGGGCGCTCACGCGGACCGAGTGGGCGGCGACCAGCGGCAGCCTCTCGTCGCGTCCGCGTACCGGCGGCGACGCCAGCGTTTCCCCGCTCTGGACGGGGGTCCGGCGCAGGTAGCGCGAAAAGCCGTAGCGCATGAGCGACATGGTGTCCTGATCGCGTGCCGCTTCGCTGGGAGCCCCCATCACGACAGAGAGCAGGGTGACACCCTTTCGCGTGCCGGATGCGACCAGGACGTAGCCGGCGTCAAGCGTGTAGCCGGTCTTCACGCCGTTGATCCACGGGACCCTGAGCAGCAGGTCGTTGTGGTTGACGATCGTGCGCGGGTGGGCGCCGGTGTGGAGCGTCTTCCTCGGGGTGTCTACGATCCGACGAAAGAGGGATTGCCGGCGCAGGCGCATGGCCAGCGTGGCCAGGTCACGTGCGGTCGAGTAGTTGCCCGTCTCGTCGAGGCCGATCGGATTGGCATAGCTCGTGTCCCGTAACCCAAGTCGGCCGGCGGCGCCGTTCATCTCCCTGACGAACGCCGGCACCGAGCCCGCCGCGCCTGTTGCCAGGGTCACCGCGGCGTCGTTGCCGCTCGGCAACAGCAGGCCATACAGAAGGTCGTGAACCGAGATTCGCTCCCCTGCCTCCAACCCGAGCAGCGACTCGCCGGGAAGCGGGTGGTAGGGCGGCGCGACGAGCCGCTTCCCCAGCGGCAGCTGATGGAGAGCGATGTAAGCGGTCATCAACTTGGTCGTGCTGGCGATCGCCTCCTGGACGCCGACGTTCCTGCCCGCAAGCCTGGCGCCGTCCCGCACGTCAATCAGGTACCACGCCTTCGCCGATATCGGCGGCGGCGGTCGCTCCCCGGCGCCGAAGGCGCGGGTCGCGACGGCTGCATGCCCGATCACTGCGACGGCGAGCGCGGCGGCGAGGACTCTTCGTGCGGGGCGGGGCAACTACGCCGGTCTCCGCCTAGGTGCAGGGATTCGGCGGCCCCCCGCCGGCGAGCTTCCTGCATCCCTCGGGTATCAGGTTGATGCAGTTCTCGGGCTGGATGCTGAACTGGTCCAGGTTCGGGTTTAACTCCGCCAGCCTCATCTCCGGGACGCCAGCCTCTGCCGCGATCGCCGCGAACGTATCGCCGGCACGGACCACGCAATAGCTCTCGCGCTGCGCCGGGCCCCCGCCAGTGCCGTGGCCCTGCCCGGACCCCTCCTCCGAGGAGCCGGTCGAGCCCGCGATCACGACGACGACCACGATCGCGCCGACCAGCAGCGCGAGCACCGCGACACCCCTCGCGATCGGATCGCGGCTCGGCCTCGTCTCGGTGGCTTGCGGCTCCATGCGATCGCGGTTAGCAGGGCGATGGTAGCCAGGCCGTCAGTCGCCGCCCAGGGCCCAGAGCTCGGCCTGCAGCTCACCAGCGGCCGCCAGGGGATCCGCGGAGTCTGCGATCGATCGCGACGCGGTCACCAGCACCGAGGCCGGATGCTCGCCGAAGGCGGGCCCCAGGTCGGCGGCTTGGCCGCCCTGGGCGCCAACTCCCGGCACCAGGAAGACGGAGCGTGGCATCAGCTCGCGCAGGCGTGCGAGGTGGCGAGGCTCGGTGGCGCCGACGACTGCTCCCATTCCGGATAGCCCGCAGTCGCCCAACAGGCGGTCGGCACGCTCGGCGACCAGAGCGGCCAGGCGCTCGAACAGCGGCGCCTCGGGAGCCGGGACGTCGAACAGGTCGGCGGCGCCCGGGTTTGAGGTCCGCACGAGAACGAAGAGGCCGGCATCCGCTTCCGCCGCACCCTCCACCAGGGGCTCCAGGGAGTCGCCGCCCAACAGCGGGCCGACGGTCGCCGCGTCCGCCCCCAAGCCTCCGACCTCGCCCCAAGGGGTCGGCGTCGATCCAAACAGTGCCTGCGCGTAAGCGGCGGCGCTCACCGGGACATCGCTTCGCTTGCCGTCGGCAATCGCCAGCAGGCCCGCCGCGCGAGCGGCGGCCGCGGTGCGCTCGAGCGCCTCCCAGCCGGGTGCGCCGAGCCGCTCGAAGCAGGCCAGCTGAAGCTTGACCGCGACGCAGGCCGGACCAGCACTCGCGATCAGCGATTCGCAGTGGGCAGCGACCGCTTCCCCGGCCTGCTCCGCGACACCGTCACCCGCCGCCGCGAAACCTGGGCGCAGCCGAGACGGGTCCGGATCCAATCCCAGGCAGACCTGGCTACGCCGCTCCTCGACCAGGGCGGCGAGACGGTCGGCGAAGGCCAGGCTCAGCCCTTTACCTTGGCCTTCAGCCCAGCGCCGGCCGAAAACCTGGGAACGCGCCCGCCGGCAATCGTGATCCGCTCGCCCGTCCGCGGATTGACACCCTGGCGCGGGCTCCGCTCGGCGACGCTGAACTTGCCGAAGCCCGTGAAGTTGACGTCATCGCCGCTGCGCAGCGAGTCGGTGATGCCGTCCAGCACCGCCTCCACGGCATCGGCGGCCTGCTTCTTGCTGCCGACCCGTGTGTCGCGGGCCAGCCGATCGACGAACTCAGCCTTGGTCAACGGTCTTCCTCCTCGTCGGGTGCAGGGGAGGGCGGAATCTAACAGCGGCCTTCCGCGTGGCGCGCGCCCGGTCGCTACATCTGCTCGGGGGCACTGACCCCGAGCAGGTCGAGCGTCCGCGCGATCACCCTCTTCGCCGCCACGCAGATCGCCAGGCGGGCCCGCTCGAGCTCGCCGGGCGCGCCCACCACCTGGCAGTCCCGGTAGAAGGCGTGGAAGTCGGCGGCTGTCGCGGTCGCATAGGCCACCAACCGGTGCGGGGCGCGGCGCTCGGCGGCGCCGGCCGCCTCCGCCGGAAACTCGAGCAAGCGGCGGACCAGCGCTCGCTCGGCCGGCTCCGCCTGCGCCCCCAGCACCGTTTCCGCGGCCGCCGCCTCGCTCAGCATCGCCTCGTCGACCCCACCGCCGGCTGCGGGAGCGCGACCGTCCGCTACCGCCTTGCGCAGGATGCTCGAGATCCGGGCGTGCGCGTACTGGACGTAGTAGACGGGGTTGTCCTGCGACTGACGGCGCGCCAGCTCGAGGTCCAGGTCGACCGTCGTCTCGTGGCTTCTCTGCAACATCAGGAACCGGGCCGCGTCGGCGCCGATGTCGTCGACGAGCTCGTCGAGAGTGACGAACTCGCCGCTGCGCTTGGACATCTGGGCCCGCGCAGTGCCCTCGACGAGGTGGACGAACTGGATCAGCGGCGCCTCGAAGCGGTCCGGGTCGGCGCCCAGCGCCTCGATCGCGCCCCGCATCCGAGCCACGTAGCCGTGGTGGTCGGCGCCCAGGGGATCCACCAGACGGTCCGCGCCGCGCTCGAGCTTGTCGCGGTGATAGGCGATATCGGCCCCGAAGTAGGTGGGCTCGCCATCCGAGCGGATCAACACCCTGTCCTTGTCGTCACCGAAGGCCGTCGTGCGCAGCCAGATCGCCCCCTCGCTCTCGTACACGTGGCCGCGCGCGCGGAGCTCCTCGATCGCCCGCTCGAGCCCGCCGCCCTCGTGGAGCGAACGCTCCGAGAACCAGCTGTCGAAGTGGACGCCGAAACGATCGAGCGACGCCTCGATGCGAACCCGCATCACCTCGACTCCGCGGCGGGCGAGGTCGTCGAGGTCGCCCGGGTCGGCGCCCGCGGCAGACAGCTCCCGTGCGAGATCTTCGACGTAGTCCCCCTGGTAGCCCTCGTCGGGAGGCTCCTGCCCCTGCATCCGGGCGGCGATCGACTCCGCGAAGCGGCGCACCTGGCCGCCGGCGTCGTTCAGGTAGTACTCCCGCTCGACCTGGTGGCCGGCGAGGGTGAGGAGCCGCGCCAGCGAGTCGCCGTATACGGCGTGACGGCCTTGGGCAGCGGTCAGCGGCCCGGTCGGGTTGGCGGAAACGAACTCGACGAGGACGCGCTCGGGCCGCTCCGCGGTTCCCTGGCCGAAGGCATCGCCAGCGTCGAGCAGCGACGCGAGGCTTTCGCGGTGCCAGCGATCGGTCAGGAACACGTTCACGAACCCGGGGCCGGCGACTTCGATCCGGTCGACGCTTCCCCCCAGCAGACCCGAGAGCTCCTCGCGCAGGCGCTCGGCGATCTCCCGCGGCTTCAGCCCCCGCGCCGGAGCGAGCAGCATCGCGGCGTTGGTGGAGTAGTCGCCGAGCTCGGGATCCGGTGGTCGCTCGAGGGTTGGCGCAATCGATCCGGCCGCACCGTCCCGCAGGGAGTCGGCGGCGGAGCGGATCGTGACCCGTAGCTGCTCGAGCGGATCGGGCATGTGGCGATAGTAGGCGGGTTACCGCGCTCCGCGCTGGTAGGCGACCGCCGCCCCGATCCGATCGATCGTGGAGGGATGCGTTCCCAGGAGCGCGGTGACGACCGCTGGCGGGTCCGGGTCGGCGACGTTCCTGATCGCCAGCCGCCTCTGCACGTTGATCAGTGCCCCTGGGTCATGGGTGAGGTCCAGGGCGAAGGTGTCCGCGCTCGCCTCGATCCGGCGCGAGAGCTGGTTCCCCACCAAGCCGAGCACAAGCGAGGCCAGGGCGAGGCCGAGGGCGTACGCCGGCAGCGCCGCGGGGCCGCGACCGTCGCTGCGGGTGCGCGGGGCCAGGCCCCCGGCCAGCTCGCGCACGAACAGCAGTCCGAGCGGCGCAACCAGGGCCACGAAGGCGAGGCCGCGAAGGATGTCGTCGTGCTTGACGTGACCGAGCTCGTGGGCGACGATCGAGCGCAGCTCATCCTGGTTTGCCCGCTTGAGCAGCGTGTCGTAGAGCACGACTCGCTTGGTGGACCCGATCCCATCGACGTAGGCGTTCAGGGACCGCACCCGCCGGCTTGCATCCACCCGGTACACCTGGCCGATATCGACCCCCGCCCGATCTCCGAGCGCCAGCACCTCGGATCGAGCCTTGCTGCCGTCCGGAAGCGGCGAGAACCGGTTGAACAGCGGGGCCAGGACAACCGGCGCGAGCCACACGAAGAGGGCGGCGATCGCGACCACCGCGAGGCTCCCGGGCAGCCACCAACGGCCCCCGAAGCGGCGCACCAGCGCGATCAGGAGCGCCGCGCCGGCCGCGGCCAGCGCCGCGCCGATCGCGGCCGACTTGCCCGCGTCGGCGAGCCAGAAGCCCAGCGACTGGGTCGAGATCCCGTAATCGACGGCGCGCTCGTGCGCGGCGATGCCGGCCGGCAGGGCCGCCGCACCGAGGGCCACCGATAGCCCGGCGCCCACCGCGGCCGCGCCGATCACGGGCTGGGCCTCCATCCTCCCTAGGCCGCGGCGGACGATCCCCGGCCGGCCGAGCGCCAGGGTGACCAGTACTGCGCCCTGGGCCCCCACCGCGACCAGAAAAAGCCAGAGCTGGCCTTCGCTGTAGGCACGGCCTCGGTCGATCTCGGCGGGTGTGAAGTAGTCGCGCTCAGAGACCGGCGCAGGATCGATCGGCCGCTCGCGGGGCCGCAAGAGCCACACGGCCGCCTCGGCCACCAGAACCATCGCCACAGCTGCGATACCAACCCGTACAGCCCGGCGCCTGCCGCTGGGGTTGGCCATGCCCCTACGATAGTCCGCTTCGCCCGTGCGACTGGCGATCATCAGCGACATCCACGCCAACCTGCCTGCCCTGGAGGCAGTCCTCGACGACGCCCACAGCGCGCGTCCCGATCAGCTCTGGTGCCTGGGAGACGTGGTCGGATATGGGGCTCAGCCGGATGAGTGCGCCAGCCTGGTCGCCGAGCGGTGCGACCTCTGCCTGGTCGGAAACCACGACCTGGCAGTGCTCGGCGAGCTCGACGAATCGGCGTTCTCGCCCGCGGCGGCCGCCGCCGTTCGCTGGACGCGGGAGACGGCCAAGCCGCAGACGATGGAGTTCCTGCGTGGCCTGCAGCCGGCTGACGAGGGCCGCGAGGTCGCCCTCTATCACGCATCCCCGCGCGACCCGGTGTGGGAGTACGTGCTGTGGCCCGACCAGGCGGCGGATTGCATCGCCGCGCAGGCGGCACGGATCAGCCTGGTCGGTCACTCCCACGTGGCCCTGTTCTTCGTCACGGCCGAGGACGGGGGCGCGGCGGGGCCTGGACAGGGGATCGAGCGCCGGGACCCCGCCAAGGGTGCCCAGGCCGGCGCCGGCACCCGGCTCGATGTCTCCCAGGGCCGCTGGCTGATCAATCCGGGCAGCGTCGGCCAACCCCGCGACGGCGACCCGCGCGCCGCCTGGCTGGAACTCGACACCGACGCCTGGGAGGTCACCTACCACCGGACCGAGTACGAGATCGAGCGGGCCGCCGACGCGATCGCCGCCAACAAGCTGCCCGAGCACCTGGCCAAGCGACTGTACGTCGGCCAGTGACACGGGCGGGGATTACTAGACTCGCCGCGATGCCAGGGATCACCAAGCTCCCCTCCCTGCTTGCCCTCCTTGCCATCCTCGCGGTCTTGCCGGGTTGCGGCTCGGATGAGATCAGCGGCGAGATCCCACCCGCCAACGCCACCGTCCTCAACGATGCGCTCGACGGTGTGAGCACGGCCATAGCGGATCAGGACTGCGAGACGGCAGCGTCGCGAGCGGATGAATTCGTCAACGCGGTGAACGCGCTCCCCGCGAACCCCTCGGCGGACCTGAAGCCCGAGCTTCAAGCTGCGGGCGACAACCTGCGCACGCTGGTGAGCGACGAGTGCGCCACGACCGAGCCGACCCAGCCGACCCACACACAGCAGCCGACCACCTCCTCGACCACCTCCACGACGACCTCGTCCACCGAGGAGACGGACACGACGACGACCAGCACCACCACATCCACCGACGAAACCGAGCCTCCGGGCAACGGCCAGGGCCAGGGTCCTGGGAGCGGCGGCCCTCCCGGGCAGGGCACGGACGGTGGGACCGGTGACACCGGCGGCACCGGCAGCGGGAGCGGTGACTAGATGAGCACGACCCTGATCTCAGATCGCTATCAGCTCGGGGACCGGCTGGGATCGGGCGGCATGTCGAGTGTCTACCAGGCGACCGACAGGGTCCTGGAGCGCACGGTGGCGGTGAAGGTGCTCGCCGACCACCTCTCGGACGACGAGAAGTTCGTCGCGCGCTTTCGACGCGAGGCCCTTGCGGTGGCGAAGCTGATCCACCCCAACATCGTCCAGGTCTACGACACGGGGGTGGACCACGACCGCCACTACATAGTCATGGAGTACGTGGAGGGCAGGTCGGGCGCCCAGCTGCTCCAGAGGCAGGGGCGGCTCCAACCCGAGGTCGCGGTCGAGATCGGCGCCCAGGCCTGCGCGGGGCTCGAGTACGCGCACCGGCAGGGGATCGTGCACCGCGACGTCAAGCCCGGGAACCTGATGGTCATCGGTGGTCCCGCGGGGCGCAGCAACTCCCCCGCCAGCGCACACGATCCGCCGACGGGCGAGATGACAGTGAAGCTCACCGACTTCGGGATCGCGCGAGCGGCCGAGCAGACGCGTCTGACGCAGGTGGGGTCCGTGGTGGGCACGGCGGCCTACCTGGCTCCCGAGCAGGCGCGCGGCGAGGAGGCCGCACCCGCCTCCGACGTCTACGCGCTCGGGGTGGTCATCTACCAACTCCTCACGGGGCGCCTTCCGTGGGAGGGCTCGAGCCTCGCCGAGCTTGCGAGCCGCCGGGAGAGCGAGCGGCCGCTGCCTCCCAGCTCCTACGACCCCGAGATCCCCGAAACCCTCTCTACGGCGGTCCTGCGATCGCTGGAGGGCGACCCCGGGCTGCGCTACTCGACCGCCCGCCAGCTCGCCGTGGCCCTGCGGACCGGGCTCAGCGGACAGCAGCCGCCGCAGGCTGCCGCCGAGGCGCCGACCCGGGCCCTGTCCGGCGGCACGACCGAGGCCACCCGTCGGATGGGCACAAGGAGAGCCCGCGCCGCCCCGGCGCCGGCGCCTCCCAGGCGCGCGCCGCGTCCCCGCCCGGCACCCGTGGAGCCAAGGGCCGGCCGCTCGTTCGCCAGCCGCATGGGCAGCGCGATCGGCATCGCCCTGGTGATCGCGCTGCTGGCCGCTGTGATCGCCGCGGTGGTCCTGCTGACCACGAACGCGGGGCAGAACACGGACCTGGTCAAGGACAACGTGCCCGACCAGATCCGGTCGATTCAGGACTTCCTCAACTCACACGTGCAGTGACCCGGGTCAGGACCGGGTCGGCCCCGGCGGTGCGGCGGCGCTCCATGGCGTCTCGCCGCCGAGAATGGCATGCCTGTATGCGTCGAAGCGCCCGGCCTGGATTGCCCCCCGGGCCCCGTGGACGAGGCGCTCCACATAGCTGAGGTTGTGGAGAACGAGCAGCCGAGCGCCGGTTAGCTCCTCGGCCCGGGAGAGATAGTGGATATAGGCGCGACTGTGGGCGGCACAGGCCGCACACGGACAGCCCTCAACGAGCGGCCCCTCGTCGGTGGCGAACTCAGCCCGCCGGACGTCGAACCGAAACCGCTTCCCCGGAAGCGGTGCCAGCGCCATCCCGTGCCGAGCGAGGCGGGTGGGCACCGCGCAGTCGAACAGGTCGACGCCGGCCGCGATCCCCTCCACCAGATCGTCCGGCTCACCGATTCCCAGCAGGTGACGTGGCGCGTCGCCGTCCAGGTGGGGCATGGTCATTGCGATCACGCCGCGCATCTCCTCCTTGTCGCGGCCAAGGGTCCCGCCGATGGCGAGGCCGTCCACCGCCGCGGCCGAGACCTGCTCGGCTGCCGCGTGACGCAGGTCCTCGTGCACGCCCCCCTGGACGATCCCGAATACCGCCTGGCGGCGAGGCCCGTGACGCTCGTGCCAGGCCAGGCAGCGATCCAGCCAGCGGTGGGTTCGCTCCATCGAGTGGCCCGTGTAATCGCGGTCGGCGTGATACGGCGTGCACTCGTCGAAGGCCAGGGCGATATCGGAGCCAAGCGCCGCCTGCACCTGCATCGACTCCTCGGGCCCCAGGAACTGCTCGGACCCGTCCACGTACGACCGGAAGCGAACCCCCTCCTCACCGATCTCCAGCACCTTTCCCTGGCCGGGTTGGCGCCCGCGCCGTCCCTTGATCTCGTCGGCGACCCGGCCGTGTGCGAGCGAGAAGACCTGGAAGCCACCCGAGTCGGTGACGATCGGCCGCTCCCAGCCCATGAACCGGTGCAGGCCGCCGAGCGCCGCGATCAGCTCCCGCCCGGGAGACAGCATCAGGTGAAAGGTGTTTCCCAGCACCAGGGTGTAGCCGAGCTCGGCCACCTCCGAGGCGGCCAGGGCGCGAACGCTTCCGCGGGTCGCAAGCGGGATGAAGGCCGGCGTCTCGACGGCGCCGTGAACGACGTGGAGCCGCCCGGTCCGGGCGGCTCCGTCTCGTGCGGTTATCTCGAAGCGGAGGCGTTCCGGATCGTTGCGCACGATCCGGAAGCCTAGGGAGCCGGCGACTTACTTCTCCCGCGCCTCTCCATTGACGCTCGACCCAATCTCGACGCGGTGCGCCTTGCTCTCCGAGGGCTTCGGGATGCGCACCTCGAGCACGCCCTTGTCGAACTCGGCCTGAACCTGGTCCGCGTCGACGCCCCGCGGCAGCGAGAGCGACCGCGAGAACCGCCCGTAGGCTCGCTCCACTCGGTGGTACCCCTGAGAGCTGTCCTCGTGCTCGGTCTTCCGCTCGCCGGAGATGGTCAGGACGCCGTCCTTGACCTCGACCTCGACGTCGTCCTTGTCGAGCCCCGGAAGATCGCCCTTGAGCACGAGGTGATCGTCGCTCTCGATCAGATCCATCGCGGGAACCCAGCGCCTCGCGTTGCCGTTCGGCGCCCGGCCGCCGAAGAAGGCGTCGAAGACCCGGTTCAGATCGGTCTGAATCGTGTCCACCTCCCGTGCCGGATCCCATCGTACTAGTGCCATTGCAAACCTCCTACGGTTAAGCTCAGAGAAAACCTAAGTCTTCTTATAGCAGGTGTGATCTATGATTCAGCACCGAGTCAATAAGGGGGCAGGCACCACCCCGGTCGCTGGCGACTTTATGGCGCTATGCGCCACAAACTCGCCAACACATCCTTCGGTGCCTGTGAGCCTGCTCGGCGCCGTTCAGGAGCCGCCGAGCAGGGAGCGCCCCTTCATCTCGGCGGGCTGGCCGATGCCGAGCAGGGCGAGCGCCGTGGGGGCAATGTCCGCGAGAATCCCGCCGCCGGCCAGCGCCGCGCCCCCGGCCGTGACGACCAGGGGCACGGGGTTGGTCGAGTGGGCCGTGTTGGGGGACCCGTCGGGCTCCAGCATGACGTCGCAGTTCCCATGGTCGGCAGTCACGATGCAGGCGCCTCCGGAGCCGTGAACCTCCGAGACCACCTGGCCCAGGCAGCGGTCCACGGTCTCGACCGCCGCGACCGCGGCCGGAATCACGCCAGTGTGGCCGACCATGTCCGGGTTGGCGAAGTTCACGATTCCGAACCGGTAGCCGTCCTCGGCCCAGCGCTGACGGAAAGCGTCGGCCACCTCGGGGGCCCTCATCTCGGGACTGTGGTCATAGGTGGGCACGTCGCGAACCGAGGGGATGAGGCACCGCTCCTCCCCTTCCCATTCCTCCTCGCGACCACCATTGAAGAAGTAGGTGACGTGCGCGTACTTCTCGGTTTCGGCGACGTGCAGCTGGCGCTCCCCCCGGCGTGCAATCACCTCGGCGAGGGTCGTCGCAGGCGTCTGGGGGAGGAAGGCGACCGGGTATTGCCATCCCTTGCGGTACTCGGTCAGGGTGGTCAGGTGCACCCGGGGGGCGTGCCCACGGGCGAACTCGCTGAACTCCGCCTCGCCCAGCGCGCGCACGAGCTGCCGCGCCCGGTCGGGGCGGAAGTTGAAGTGGACAACGGCATCGTCGTCCGCCATCCCGTCGTAGTCACCGATCACCGTGGGGCGCACGAACTCGTCGGTCTCGTCGCGCCCGTAGGCGTCGCCGACGGCGTCGGCCGCAGTCGGTGCGCGCGGGCCCCGGGCGTTCACGATCGCGTCGTAGGCGAGCTTGGTGCGCTCCCAGCGGCGGTCTCGGTCCATCGCGTAGTAGCGGCCGCTCACCGTTCCGATCCGTCCCGCGTGGTGCAGCCAGCGTTCGAGCTCCCGGATGTACCCGGCGCCGGCCGTCGGCAGTGTGTCGCGGCCGTCCGTGAACGCGTGCACGACCAAGTCGGGGACACCCTCGCGCGCGGCGAGCTCTATACAGGCCTCAATGTGCTCCCACCCGGAGTGGACGCCGCCGTCGGAGACCAGGCCCATCAGGTGCAGGCGCCCGCGAGGCCCTGAGCGGGCCGCCTCGCAAGCCGCCTTCAGCACCGGGTTCTCGAAGAAGCCGCCATCGGCGACGGCGTCGTCGATCCGGGTCAGGTCCTGCTTGACCACCGATCCAGCACCGAGATTCAGGTGCCCGACCTCGGAATTGCCCATCTGTCCCTCGGGAAGACCGACGTCGCGCCCGCTGGCCGACAGGGTCGTGTGCGCGCAACCGTTCCAGAGATCGTCGAAGACGGGTGTCGAGGCCAGGCTGATCGCGTTCCCGGGTCCGGGCGGCGCCAAGCCCCAGCCGTCGAGCACGATCAGCGCAACGGACGGCACGGGAAACCCATCCGGGCCCTCCGAGACGTTCATGGCTGCGCGGCGGCTATGGCCGCGAAATTGTCCGGATCCAAGCTTGCGCCGCCGACCAGCGCACCGTCGATGCCCTCCCGCCCAAGCAGCTCGGCAGCGTTGTCCGGCGTCACGGAGCCGCCGTAGAGAACCCGAACCGTGTCGCCGGCCACCTCGTCCCGGTCCGAGACCAGTGAGCGGATGAAGGCGATCGCCTCCTCGGCTTGCTCAGGGGTCGCGTAGCGCCCGGTGCCGATCGCCCACACCGGCTCATAGGCGATCACCATCTCGGCGAGGCGAGGGTCGGGCGTCTGGGCCAGGTCGGCCTCGAGCTGGCGTCGAAGCACGACCTCGGTCTGACTCCGTTCCCGCTGGGCCTCGGTCTCTCCGACGCAGAGGATCGGTGTCAGCCCCGCCTCCAGCGCCGCGGGCACCTTGCGCGCCAGAGCCTCGTCGGTCTCGCCGAACAGGCCGCGACGCTCGGAATGGCCGAGGATCACCCCCTCGACGCCGAGCTCCGTCAGCATCGGGGCCGCGACCTCGCCGGTGAACGCGCCCCGCGACTCCTCGTGCATGTTCTGTGCCGCAACCCATACCTTGCTGCCGGCGCAGCGCGACACCGCCGTGGCCAGCGACGGATACGGCGGACAGAGGACGAGCTCGGTGCGGTCGAGCTCGGCCGCCCTGGGCAGGAAGGTGTCGAGGAACTCCTGGGTCTCGGCAATCGTCTTGTGCATCTTCCAGTTGGCCGCAACCAGTCGCGTTCGCTCAGCCATCGGCGGCCACCTCGGACGCGTCCATCAGCGCCTCCACCCCCGGCAGCTTCCGCCCCTCCATGAGCTCCAGCGAGGCCCCGCCTCCGGTCGAGACCCAATCGACCCGGTCCGCAAGCCCGAAGGACGCGAGCGCGGCAGCCGAGTCGCCGCCCCCGACCACGGTCATCCCGCCGGCGGCCGCCACGGCCTCGGCCACTGCGCGGGTTCCGGCTGCGAACGGCTCCAGCTCGAAGACGCCCATGGGCCCGTTCCAGAAGACGGTTCCGGCAGGGGCGGTCGCGGCAGCGTACTCACGCCCGGTGCGCGGACCGATGTCCAGGCCCATCCAGCCGTCGGGCACCGCCACACCGTCGAGCTCACGGCGCTCGGTATCGCCGGAGAGCTCACGGCCGAGCACGAGGTCGACCGGAAGGGCGAGCTCGCACGATGACGCCCGGACGCGCTCCAGGATCCTGCCGGCGAGCTCGATTCCGCCCTCCTCCACCATGGAGTCGCCGGTGGCGATTCCCTGAGCCGAGAAGAAGGTGAAGCACATCGCGCCCCCAATCAGGATCCGGTCCGCGGTCTCCAGGAACCGCTCGATGACGCCGATCTTGTCGCTTACCTTGGCACCGCCGAGCACCACGCAGAGGGGCCGGGCGGGATCGTCTCGTACGGCGGTCAGCTCGCGGACCTCGCGCTCGAGGAGGAGACCCGCATAGGCGGGGAGCAGATGTGCCACGCCCTCGGTGGTCGCGTGGGCGCGATGGGCGGCACCGAAGGCGTCGTCCACGTACAGCTCGGCCAGCGCCGCCAGCCGGCGCGCCAGCTCCGGATCGTTGCTCGTCTCGCCGGGCTCGAAGCGGCTGTTCTCGAGCATCAGCACCTCCCCGGCCTGGAGCCGTCGCGCCAGACCCTCCACGTCGGGGCCCGTCACCGCGGGCGCAAGGCTGACCACTTCGCCGAGCAGCGCGCCCAGGCGTCCGGCGACCGGAGCCATCGAGAAAGAGGGATCGACCGCCTTCGGCCGTCCGAGGTGCGAAACGAGCACCAGCGCCGCACCGCGCTCGCGGAGCAGCCGGATGGTCGGAAGCGCGGCGCGGATCCGCGCATCGTCCTCGACCTTGCCGTCGGCCAGCGGAACGTTGAAGTCGACGCGAACCAAGACGCGCCTGCCCCCCACGGGGGCATCGCGCACGCTCGCCTTGGCGAACGTCTTCGCGCTCACTGGCTCGGCCGATACCGGCGGGTGGCGAGCTGTCAGGCGCCGACCGCCGCCGGCTTTGGCTCGAGCACCCTGGCGGCCAGCTCGACGCACCGGTTCGAGTAGCCCCACTCGTTGTCGTACCAGGCGATCGTCTTGACCATCCGGCCGTCGATGACCATGGTCTGCTCGGCATCGAAGACCGAGGAGTGGGGGTTCTTGATGATGTCGGTGGAAACGATGGGGTCCTCCGTGTAGAGGAGGATTCCCGCCAGCGCCCCCTCGCCCGCTTCTTTGACGGCCGCGTTGATCTCCTCGACGCTCGTCTCGCGTGAGACCTCGCACACGAGGTCGACGACCGAGCCGGTCGTCACCGGGGCGCGCACGGCGAGCCCGTTCAGCTTCCCGTCGAGCTCCGGCAACACGAGCCCCACCGCTCGTGCGGCGCCCGTCGTGGTCGGGATCAGGTTGACGGCCGCGGCGCGAGCGCGACGCAGGTCCTTGTGCGGCATGTCCTGGAGCCTTTGGTCGGCGGTGTAGGCGTGGATCGTGGTCATCAGCCCGCGCTCGATCCCCACCGAGTCGTGCAGGACCTTCGCCAGAGGCGCCAGGCAGTTGGTGGTGCAGGAGGCGTTCGAGATGATGTGGTGGTCCTCGGGGTCGTAGACCTGGTCGAAATTGACCCCCAGCGCCACGGTGACGTCGGGTTCGGTGGCCGGCGCCGAGATGATCACCTTCCTGGCACCAGCTCCCAGGTGCTTGGCGGCGTCCTCGCGCTTGCTGAACAAGCCGGTGGATTCGATCACCACCTCGGCCCCCAACTCCCCCCACGGGAGCGCCGCGGGATCTCGCTCGGCCAGCACCTTGATCTCCGTGCCGTCGACGACGATCGAGTCGTCCCGCGCCTCGACCGTGCCGGGAAAGCGGCCGTAGATGGAGTCGTACTTGAGCAGATGGGCCAGGGTGCCGGCGTCGGTGATGTCGTTCACGGCCACGAACTCGAGGTCCGAGCCTCCCTCGTGGGCGGCGCGGAACAGGTTGCGCCCGATCCGCCCGAAGCCATTGATCCCGACTCTCACAGCTGCCATCCGACTATGCCCCCCTTTTTCGAGGTGGTTTGGTCACGCCCTGAAGCCTAGTGCCCCGCCCGTGGCGTCCAGCGGAAGGTCCGAACAGCGATCGCGAGGCCGGCGAGGCCCCAGATGCCGACCACCGCCAGATGACCCCACTCGAATCCGGCCCCGACGGTGCTTGGGTCCCAGGCGGCGAAGAACGCTTCGAAGAAGTGGCGAATCGGGAACACGTCGGCCACATGGAGAACGCCGCTCGGAATCTCGCTTTCGGGGATGAAGACGCCTGAGAGGAAGTACAGGGGCAGGACCGCCACGTTCGTGACCGGCGCGGCAGCATCCTCCGACGGAATCGCGGCTGTGAGCGCAATCCCGAGACAGGAGAAAGCGGCCGCGCCGACGGCGAGCGTCACCAGCACAGCGGGAAGCCGGTCCCAGGGAATCTCGACTCCGTAGAGGGCCCACCCCAGCGCCGACAGGACGATCAGCATCAAGACCGAGACGATGATCGAGTTGCCGATCCGGCCGGCGATGAAGACCCGGCTCGGCAGGGGCGTGCCCCGGGCCCGCTTCAAGAGACCGTTCTCGCGGTCGACGGTGAGCGAGATCGCCAGGCTCTGCATCGTGGCGGAGACCACTGCAAGCGTGATGATCGCCGGCACGTAGTACGTGGTGGTCTTGACGCCGCCGAGCTCATCGATGTGGTCGTTGCCGAAGATCGTCGCGAAGATCAGCAGGAAGATCACCGGCAGCATCACCGTGAAGAACACGGACGCCGGGTTGCGCCAGAAGGTCTTCTGGTCGAACCGGAACTCGTGCAGCACGAGCGCGAACCCGCTCACTCCGGCACCCCCTCGCGTTCGTCGGCGGTCAGCTCCAGGTACACGTCCTCCAGGCTGGGGCGCCTGACCTCGAGCCCGGCGAGCGGGATGCGTCGGTCCAGCGCCCAGGCGGTGAGCTCGTGGAGGACGGGGACGGGATCTTCCGCCTGCAGGCTGACCTCACCGTTGCCGACCGCCGCCGCAAGCCGCTCCGGAAGCTCGGTGCCGGCGACCCCGGCCGGCAGCTGGAAGCTGATCCGCACCCCGGCGCTCGCCCGACCGCCCAGCTCACCGGGCGAGCCCTGCGCCACGATCCGGCCGTGGGCGATGATCGCCACGCGGTCTGCCAGTTTCTGCGCCTCCTCCATGTAATGGGTGGTCAGGAACACGGTCTTGCCGAGGTCGCGCAGGCTCGCCACCATCTCCCACGCCCGGCGGCGCGCCGAGGGGTCGAAGCCCGTCGTCGGCTCGTCCAGGAACAGCAGCTCGGGGTCGCCGATCAGGGCCAGCGCCACGTCGAGCCGCCGCTGCTGACCACCGGAGAGACGCCCTACACGATCGTCGGCCTTCTCCGTCAGGCCGGTGAGGTCGATCGTGTCCGTGACCCCGCGCGGGTGGCGGTAATAGCCGGCGAACAGCTCGAGCGACTCCCGCACGGTGAGCTCCGGGTGCATCTTGCCTTCCTGGAGCACGATCCCGATGCGCTCGCGCCACACGCGATCGACGCGAGCCGGATCTGCGCCGAGCACCGTGACCTCGCCACCGTTGCGGCCGCGGTAGCCCTCGAGGATCTCGACCGTGGTCGTCTTCCCCGCTCCATTCGGCCCCAGGAAGGCGAAGATCTCGCCCTCGGCGACCTCCAGGTCTATGCCGCGCACGGCCTCCACATCGCCGTAGGACTTGCGCAGGCTCGCGACTGAGATCACCGGCTGGGGCATCCGGCGGATTATGAAGCCGGGCCGGGCCCGCGGCCACGGACCTTCTGTGTTCAGTGGAGCTCAACGTCCCTGTGGACGATGCGGAGCGAGACGTCCTCGTGCTCCGCCAGGTGTCTGGCGATGCGGTCGGCGACCGTGACCGAGCGATGCCGCCCGCCCGTGCAGCCGATCGCGATCGTCAGGTGGGTCTTGCCTTCGGTCACGTAGGCGGGCAGGACGAAGTCCAAGAGGGGGAAGAGCCGATCGTAGAACTCGTGCGCCAGCTCGCCGGCCTCCACGTGCTCGATCACCTTCGAATCGAGGCCGGTGAGAGGGCGCAGGTCCTCGCGGTAGTGCGGGTTCGGCAGGAAGCGAACGTCAAGCAGCAGGTCGGCCTCGCGCGGGGGGCCGTTCTTGAAGCCGAAGGTGATGATCGTCAGGGCGAGCTTGCCGCGGGCCCCCTTCGGCCCTAGAAGCTCGGTGACGACACGGCGGCGCAGCATCGCCCCCGTGAGGCCAGTGGTGTCCATGACCACGTCGGCTCGCTCGCGCAGCGGGCCCAGCACCTCGCGCTCGGCGCGGATGCCCTCCAGCACCCGGCCGTTGGGAGCCAGCGGATGGCGCCGGCGCGTCTCCTTGAAGCGGTCGAGCAGGGTCTCCTCGTCGGCCTCCAGGAAGAGGACGGTCGGATCGAGCCCCGTCTGCTCGAGCTCACCCAGCACCTCGACGAGCTCCTCGAAGTAGTCGCCGCCCCGCACGTCGGAGACGATCGCGGCCCGGCGCACGCGGCTGCCCTCGTGGTGGAACAGCTCGCCGAGGGCGCTCATCATCCGCGGCGGCAGATTGTCGACACAGAAATAGCCCCCGTCCTCAAAGGCGGCGATCGCCTCGGACTTCCCGGCCCCGGAGTACCCCGTGATCACGACCAGGTCAACGGCCGGCGCGTCGTCGGTGCTCATCATCTACCCGCCTTGTGCAACTGCCGGTGGATTTCGCGGGCCAGCTTGCCCGGGATGCCCGGCACCGCCTCCAGCTCCTCCCGGCTTGCCGTCACCAGGCGATCGGGCGAGCCGAAGTGCGCGAGCAGAGCACGCTTCCGCACGGGGCCGACGCCGGGCAGGTCGTCGAGCAGGGACCGGGTCACCTGCTTGTCCCTGCGCTGCCGGTGAAAGTCGAGCGCGAAACGGTGCGCCTCGTCGCGCACCCGCTGGAGCAGGCGAAGGGCCTCGGAATCGGGCGGCACAGGCACCGGGTCGGAGCGCCCGGGCACGAATACCTCCTCGATTCGCTTCGCAAGCCCGACCACCGCCGTACCGCGCTCGACCAGTGGGCCGAGAGCCCGCATGCCCGCCGATAGCTGTCCCTTGCCGCCGTCGATCAGGATCAGGTCCGGGAGCGCGGCGAAGGCCTCATCGCGTTCGGGATCGTGGGGCGAGCGATCCCCTTGCTCGAGCAGGCGGGCGGTTCGCCGCGCCAGGATCTCCTCGACGGAGCTGAAATCGTCAGGGCCCGCCGCGTCCTCGGCTTCGCGTCCGGGCGCGGCGGGGTCTCTGGCAGCACGATCGCCTCGAACTTTGAAGCGGCGGTAGTCGGACTTCTTCGGCGCTCCACCCTCGAACACGACCATCGAGGCCACCGTATGCTCGGGGCCCAGATTCGAGACGTCGTACCCCTCGATCCTGACGGGCAGCGACTCCAGGTCCAAGGCCTCGCGCAGGGCTGCGAGCGCGTCCACCCGCTGCTGGCGCCGCCGCTCGGCCCTCAGCTTGTCCTGGGCGAGAGCGAGGCGGGCGTTTCGCTCGGCCAGCTCCCGCAGCCGCCGCTTCTCGCCGCGTTCGGCGACGCGCACCTCGACCGGGCCGCCGCGACGGCTCGACAGCGCCTGGGCCAGCAACTCGGCGCGATCCCGCAGCGCGGGTCCAACCACCACGAGCCGGGGCACCGCGGGCACCGCGGAGTAGTACTGGGCGGCGAACTCCTCGGTCACCTCGCCCTCGCCCCGCTCGCCCTCGTTGGCGAGATAGAAGCCATGGCGCTCGGCAAGCACGCCGTCCCGGACCTGGAACACCTGGGCGTTGGCGGCGGGCCC
The DNA here is from genome assembly GCA_035573435.1 of Solirubrobacterales bacterium. Lineage (GTDB taxonomy): Bacteria > Actinomycetota > Thermoleophilia > Solirubrobacterales > 70-9 > AC-56. The sequence goes on along the minus strand of DATMZR010000006.1, from coordinate 28,411 downwards.
GTCGGTTGCCACCGCGATCAGGTCGGCCGTCTCCAGCGACTCCCCGGCAACACTCCGCCGTTGCATCAGCGAGCGAACTGCATCCAGGCGGTCGCGGTAGATCGCCGCCCGCTCGAACTCCTCGTGGGCCGCGGCCTCCGCCATCTTGCGCTCCAGGTCCCGCTCGACGTCGCGGTAGCGGCCCGAGAGAAAGTCGATGATCGCTTCGATATTGCGCCGGTACTCCTCGCGGTCGATGTAGCCCACGCACGGCGCCTGGCAGCGCTTGATGTAGTAGTCGAGGCACGGAACGCCCGAGCGCCGTCCCGGCTCCGGCCCCTCGCAGGTCCGGTACTGGAACAGCTTGCCGAGCAGGTCGAGCGTTTCGCGAACTCGGCGCGCGCTCGAGAATGGGCCGAAGTACACCCGCCCCGAACGGTGGCGCTCGCGCGTGAAGTACACGCGCGGATACTCCTCGTCCAGGCTCACCCCTATGTACGGATAGGACTTGTCGTCCCGGAGGCGGATGTTGAAGCGGGGTCGATGGCGCTTGATGAACTGCTGTTCGGCGAGCAATGCGTCGGCCTCCGTCTCGGTGACCAGGAAGTCGATCGACGCGACCTGGTCGATGAACCCCAGACCGCCGCGGTGGGGCCCGGAGAAGTGCGAGGCGACGCGCTTGCGGATCGACAGCGCCTTGCCCACGTACAGGACCCCGCCGTCGGCATCCTTGAAGACGTACACGCCCGGTTGGTCGGGTAGCCGCTTTCGTTGGGCATCAAGGCCCGCCGCGTCCTCCCAGGGAGCCGAAGGCGACCGGTGATCCGAGCTTGCTCGGATTCGTCCGGGCGCGGCGGGGTCTGAGGCACTTCGCTTCGCCATCACAACAAGGTTAGGCTCCCGCCCCGCTGGCCAAATGCGAACCAGGGAGTAGACGATGAGCACCACCACCGCCCCGAGCCCACCCGAGCTGAAGAATCTCCGCCTGGAGATCGACGGAGTGATCGGCACCCTGACGCTCGACCGCCCCAAGGTCTTGAACGCCATGAGCCCCGAGCTGATCGCGGAACTAGTCACGGCGGCCGGCTGGCTCGCCGACCGCGCCCAGCTCCGGGCCCTCATCGTCACGGGCGAGGGACGAGCGTTCTCGGCCGGGGGCGACGTGAACTGGTTCAAGCGCGGGCTCGAGGAGTCCGGTGCCTATTTGTCGGCCGACGTGCGCCGGGGCGCCGACGTGCTGCATCAGGCGATTGTCGACTTCCGCCGCATCCCCTATCCCGTGGTCGCCGCGGTCAACGGCGTAGCCGCGGGCGCGGGCTTCTCGCTGGCCTTGATGTGCGACACCAGGATCGCCTCGGATTCCGCGGCTTTCGTTTGCGCCTACGGGCGGATAGGGGCCTCGCCCGACGGTGGCATGACCTACTTCCTGCCGCGCGTGGTCGGACAGGCCAGGGCGTTGGAGCTCCTGCTCCACGATCCGCTGCTGAACGCCGAACAAGCGCGCGACGAGGGCATCGTCTCGGAGGTCGTGCCGGCGGACCGGTTGATGGACGTTGCGAGGGAGCGGGCGGAGGAGCTGGCCGCTAAGGCACCCCACTACGTGCGAATGTCGAAGGTGCTGATCGGACAGAGCCTCGACAACACGCTCGCCGACCATCTCCAGGTCGAGCGCCACGGAATCGCCGACAGCATGGCGACCGAGGACCTGCGCGAGGGGGTCACGGCGTTCCTCGACGGACGCCAGGCGACGTTTACGGGACGTTGAGGCCACGACGGATAGACTCGCCCCGACCCACGAATGGAGGCTTCCGAATGAGAAAGCTCGTGCTCCTGGTGGCGTTCGGCCTCCTGGCCTCGCTGGCCCTCGCGACCTGCGGCGGAGGAGACGACAACGAAACCACTGCGCAGACCACCAACACCCAGACGACCACCCAGGCTGGAGGTGGCGGGGGTGGCGGTAGTGCGACCGTCAGCCTCTCGGCCGACCCAAGCGGCGCCCTGGCTTACCAGGAGAAGTCGCTCACGGCCCAGGCGGGGAACTCCACCATCGACTTCGACAACCCCGCTCCGCTGGGTCACGACGTGTGCGTGGAGGATTCCAGCGGCAAGCAGCTCGGTTGCAGCGACGTGGTCACCGACGACACCTCCTCGCTGACCCTGAACCTGAAGTCGGGCACCTACACGTACTACTGCAGCGTGGACGAACACCGCGCCGGAGGCATGGAGGGCACGCTGACGGTCCAGTAGCGTCGGCTAGCCGACCAGAGCCCGGCCGACGCTCTCGGCCACGCAGACGGGCTTCTCTGATTGCTCGCCGTCGATCGTGTACTTGGTGACGACCTGCCACCAGCCGTCGCCGAGGTCGTCGACGGTGAGGACCTCGGCGCGGGCTCGAACCCGGGTCCCGGCCGGCACCGCGGCCGGGAACCGGACCTTGTTGAACCCGTAGTTGATCCCCATCTTGACGCCCCGGTTCTGGATCAGCTGGGGACGAAAGGAGTCGACCAGGGACAGGGTGAGGTTTCCGTGGGCGACGGTCGCTCCATAGGGGCTCTCTTTCGCCGCCCGCTCCGGGTCGACGTGGATCCACTGGTGGTCTCGGGAGACGTCCGCGAACCGGTCGATGTCCTGCTGCGTGATCTCCAGCCAGTCGCTCGGCCCCAGCTCCTGGCCGATCAACTCCTTGAGCTGGTCGATTCCATCCACCTGCACGGGCTCCATGGGGAACGGGAGCTTAGTCAGCCGGTGCCGGTCGTGGCCGCGCGAGTCGCCTCTTCCCGACCCAGATACACGCGAACCCGCGAGACTCGTCCGTTTCGCATCTGGGCGACATGGAACAGCGACTCATCGTCGAGGTCGAGGCCGCTCAACCTGCCGTGGGTTCGCGCCCGCAGCTCGATCACGATCTCGTCCTCGATGACGTCGGTTCGCACCACCTCCACCGGTCGCAAGGCGATGATCTCGGCGATCTCGTCCCGCAGGAATTGAATTACGGCATCGGCCCCGTGGTAAGTGCGTTGACCGGGCCACTCGGGAGAGTTGTGGTACTCGATGTCCTCGGTGAACAGCTCCGCCAGCGCCGCCATGTCACCTGAGTTCCACCGCGCGTAGCCGGCGCGGACCGTGTCCACGTCGTGCGTTTCGATCCTCTGCGAGCTCATCGGATCAGCTTCGATCGGCGCCCCGAGCTTAGCGCCGTTCTCCAAGCCAGGCGGGCTACTCCTCCGTGGCCCAGCACGGTACTGCGGGCACGGCTAGGATCGCGTTGTGGCGACTGTGGTGCCGGACGAACGCACCAAGGTCGCGGTGCTCGGTGGTGGAGCCGGCGGAATCACTGCGGCCTTCGAGCTCACCGCAACTCCCGAGCTTCGTGAGCGCTTCGAGGTCACCGTCTACCAGCTCGGATGGCGTCTCGGCGGCAAGGGAGCGAGTGGCCGCAACGCGGCCGCCGGCAACCGGATCGAGGAGCACGGTCTCCACGTCTGGTTCGGCTTCTATGACAACGCGTTCCGGCTCATGCGCGACGCCTACGAGGAGCTCAACCGCCCGCCGGATGCTCCACTGGCGACCCTTGCGGATGCGTTCAAGGGCTGTGATCGCCTCGTCCTCTACGACCGCCAGGGCGACGGCTGGCACCCGTTCTCCTTCGAGATGCCGCGAAACTTCCTGCGCCCGGGAGACCCCGGCGGGCTACCGAGCTTCTGGGAGATCGCAGCCACCGTCTGCGGCTGGGCGCTCGGGCGATGGCGCGACCTCATCGAGGATGATGCCGAGCTCAAGGAAGCTGAGCCCGCTCACCACCTGACGCCCGCGTGGTTTGACGACCTCGCCCGGGATCTCGCCTCTGATCTCTTGCGCTGGGAGATCAAAGGAGCGGAGCACCTGCTCGCGCTTGCCCACCGCCTGGCGGCCGCCCGCTCGCGGCAGACCAACCTCGAGCATGCCGGGCAGGCCGGTCACCCGTGGTTCCTGGCCAGGCTCCTGACCGGGTTCCGCGACTGGCTGTGGTTGCACGTGGTCGCCGAGCGCCACCAGGACGAGCCTGATCTGCGAATGTTCTTCACGATCTTCGACACGGTGGCGAGCACCGTCGCCGGAATCGTGGACGACGGCGTTCTCGAGCACGGATTCGACGCGATCAATGACGAGGAGTGGTCGGATTGGCTGCGAAAACACGGCGCCAAGCAGGTCACCCTCGGCCGCACGCCCGCCGAGCGTTCCCCGATTCTGCGCTCGGTGTACGACGTTGCCTTCGGCTTTCCGGAGGGGGACATCGCGAAGGCAAACGTCGCCGCGGGGACGGCAACCAACGACCTGTTGCGGCTGTTGTTCAGCTACCGCGGCTCGCTGATGTACAAGATGCAGGCGGGCATGGGCGACGCGGTCTTCGCCCCCCTGTACGAGGTCCTGCGTACCCGCGGCGTCGAGTTCCGGTTCTTTCATGCCGTTACGCGACTGGGCCTGGCCGCTGAGCATCCACAAATCGACCTGATCGAGGTCGTGCCGCAGGTCGGGAAAGCGGCCGACGGCTACGAGCCCCTGATCGACGTCGGCGGCCTTCCCTGCTGGCCGAGCGAGCCGCTTTGGGATCGACTGGAGGGCGGCGACGAGCTACGCGAGGCCGGAGTCGACTTCGAAGCCGATCCGAACCCCCTCCACCGGGAGCCGTTCCGGCTTCGCCTCGGAACCGACTTCGACCAGGTAGTGCTCGCGATCCCGGTCGGCGCCCTGGCGCCTCTCTGCCGCGAGCTGATGGATCGCGACGAGCGCTTCCGCCGCGGGATCGAGTCGGCGGTAACGGTCCGCACACAGGCATTCCAGCTCTGGCTCGAGAAGCACAGCGAAGAGCTGGGCTGGGCCCACGAGGAGAACTCGGTCGCCGGATGCTACGTCGAGCCGCTCGACACCTACTGCGACATGAGTCACCTGATTCCCCGCGAGTCCTGGGGTGACGAGCATGCCGTACGCGGGATTGCCTACTTCTGTGGCGTTCTCGACGACCGCGCGGGCGAGAGCGCCGCCGAAGCCCGGCGCCGCGTGCGCGACAACGCGATCGAGTTCATGAACCGCGACGCGGGCGCGCTCTGGCCCTCCGCCGGCATGGCCGGAGGCGCGTTTGACTGGCAGGTCCTCGCCGGATCCCGAGGGAGCGCCGCCGAGGAGCGCTTCGAGTCCCAATACTGGCGGGCCAACGTCGCGCCCTCGGAGCGATACGTGCTGACGCCGGCAGGATCGGTCAATCAGCGACTGCCGTCGAACGACTCCGGCTTCGACAACCTGGTGCTGGCCGGCGACTGGACGAAGAACGGCATCGACGGCGGCTGTGTGGAGGCAGCGGTGACCTCCGGAATGCAGGCCGCCCGCAAGCTGACAGGGGTCAAGCGGCCGATCACCGGCCAGAGCCCGCGCTGGCTGCAGCCCGGCCCAGCCCAGCTTCCCTCTTACGTGGAGTACGGCGGTCGCGCCACCGCGCCCGGGCCGTTTCTGTCCCTGAAGGGCGAGCTTCGCAGTTTCCTGCTCGAGGGCGACGAGCGCCGGATAGCCGACCTGGTCAGGCGGACCCTGGACGAGCCCGCGGGACCTGAGATCGCTTACCGCGCGATCGGCTCAAAGGTGTTGCTCATGGTCGGCGGATTCGAGCGCGTCTCCTCGATGGCCTCCCCGTTCGACCGCTGGGGGACGGTGAGCGAGATCATGGCGTCGTTCTGGATCCCGGTGATCGCCGGCCGCGACCTCGGCGACGTGTTCCTCGCGGAGCGGCTCGGTCTCGTGGCCCCTTACGTCTTCGTCGATAATCCAATGTCGTACCTGGGCGGCCGTGAGACCTACGGCTACGCGAAGACGATGGGGCGGTTTGACCCCTCGAGCGGTGTCGGCGAGCAGCAGCGCATGGAGACCTTCGGGGGCGACTTCGGGCGCCATGACGGTGCCGCCTGGCGCTGCTTCCTAGAGATTTCCGCGAACGGAGTCGAGGAGGAGAGCCCCGGCCCGGCGGACAGCGTCGAAGGCCCCGCGGCGCTGGTCGGTCAACTCGCCCCCCAACTCTTGGAGCGAAACGCCGAGGGCGAGGTGGTCCTGCCCGGAGTGCGACTCGCCACCAGCCTCCTCGACGACATGCTGGAGGGCAGGATCAGGCAGGTCTTCCTGAAGCAGTTCCGCGACGCGGCCCAAGGGACGCGCGCCTGTTATCAGTCGGTCGTCGAGGCGCCGATCGATCTCAAGCGGGTCTCGATCCACCGCTCGAAGCGCGACTGGGATGTCACCCTCCGGCCGCTCGACAGCCATCCGATTGATCAGGAGATGGGCCTCACCAGCCAGCGGGCTCTCCTGGCGCTGGAAGGGGAGCTCGACATGGTGGTCGAGACGGGCGTCGAAATCGGCAGGGTGGCCGCCTCCGCAAGCCCTACCACTGTGGTCGAGGGGCCGCCGCACGGGCTCGTCTCGGGTGATGGCATCGCCGACCTGGTACGGGACCTGGTCGGTCGAATGCACGCCGAGCTTTCCGGGCTCAGCCGGTTCAAGTGGTGGTAGACGACAGCTAGCGCGCCTCGGAGAGTTCGTTCTCGAGCCGATCCGCCTGATGGCGGTACCAGTCCGAGAGGGTGCGCAACCACTCCGCCTCGGCGCGCGTGCGAACCGTGACGTAATCGGCGAACTCATCGCCGGCGAGGTTCACCGCCTCCGAAACGCTCACATTGGTCCAGCCTCGGCCCAGCCGCCGCCACTCGATCTGGTCCGCATCCGCCGATCCATCCAGGATCAGTCGCGAACCGTCGCTCAGCTCGAGTCGCTTCGGCTCCTCCCCGAGAAGCGAAGCTCCGTGAACTCGCTCGTCAGCCATTTTCGACCTCTCCTTCACCTGCCTCAGCAGGCTGTCGCTGGCAGTCCGAGGACCCCAAGCTAGCAACGCCCCAGGCGAGGCTGTCAATGCGTAGATCGCTTACATGCAGGCGTTTTTGCGACTGCACGCGCCCGAAACGGGCCACCCCGGCGGACGGTTAATCGACCAGGCGCACCTCGAGGGCGGGGGCAGCTAGCTCCCCGGCACCGCCCATCAGCCCGAGGACCCGCGCCACGTAGGCCTGGGTCTCGGGATAGTCCGGGACGCAATCGCAGGCCGCCACCGCAGCCGGGCCTGCGTTGTAGGCGGCGAGCGCCAGGGCCACGGTGCCGAACTGACGCACGAGGTCTGACATCAGGCGGGCCTGTGCATCGATGGCGGCCCGGGCGTCGAAGGGGTCGTCGAGCCCGTAGGCGCGTGCGGTGGCTGGCATGAACTGGGCGATGCCCTGGGCACCGGCCGCCGAGAACGCGAACGGGTTGAAGTTCGACTCCGCCATCAGCTGAGCGGCGAGCAGCCCGGCGGAGACGTCCCAGCGCGTCGCGGCGCGCACGATGGGTGACCTGAAGCGCGCCGGCACGAAGCTCGGGTCGCCGACGCCGGGCGCGTCCCCATCCGCCGATCCGTGCCCGCCGCCGGAACTCCCTCCGACCGGCGAGCACGGCGCCGGGCCCTTCTCGTACCCAAAGTGCCACGGCTCCCACGAGTAACGCCGTACGAAGCCGAAGCGCGGCGCATGGGCGGCAAGCCACGGATAGGCGGACGGCGGACCCAGGTCGAGCTCGGTGCCGCAGCGGTGCAGCGACTGGCCGGGAGGTGCGACCCAGCGGGGGTCCGGGTGCTCGGCGTAGAGGCGGGCCTGCTCGGCGTCGGAGCGGTATGCGGAATTGATGACCAGCCAGGCCCCAGCCCGGCGCGCAGCGGCGGCCATGCGATCGAAGGCCAGCGCGACGTCCGGCCTCATCGGCTCCCCCTGCCGGTAGACCAGAGGCCCCGAGTAGCCGCCACCGCTGGCCGTGGTCCGTAACCCGGCTGATGAGGACGGCGGAGCAGCCATGGCCTCGGCGCTGGCCTCGATTCCGATCGCGTCGCGGGAAGATCCGTGGTCGGCGGCCGAGCTCCACCGCCCTTTCCCGCGACCCGCATCGGTGTCGACTGAGGCGGCGAGCTCGGCGCGCACTCGCAGAGGCGCGAAGGAGGCGGCATCGGGAAACGAGACGCGCACCCGATCGGGATCGACGCCGTTCCGGGTCGCGGCCTCGCGCGCCGCCTCGGCGGCTCGCGCCAGGTACTCGCGCCGGTCCAGATGGAGGGGGTTGGGCGCCCCACCGGGCAGAAGAGGCGGCGTGAACAGCCGGTCGAAGTCGTCTCGCAGCGAGCGGGCTCCCGACAGCGCGACCAGATCCGCCGCCCGCTGCGCTCGGGCCGTCGCGGTCAGGGCGCCCCCGAGCGCCGCCAGCACTGCCGCGGCGAACAGGATCGCGAAAGCCGCCCCCAGCACCATCAGCAGGGCCTGGCCCCGATCCTGGTCGGGCGCGCGGGCGCGCCCGACCAGGCCGCGCGCCAGCCGGCTGACGCGGTTGGCGGCGGCGCCTCCGACCTCCAGACCCGCCATCGCGCGGCGCGAGGCGACCCGGCCGAGCGGTCGCGCGGCAATCCGCGCGCGCAACCGCCGCTCCCGCAGCTCCGTGACCGCCAGCGCCGCCAGCGCTCGGTCGGCCGGAAGGTCGGCGCGAAGGAGCCCCGCCTGTGGACAGAGAGACCGCTGATCGAGGGCCAGCGGCCACAGCTGCGCGGGCAGATGGACGATCGCCAGCCCGCCCTCCTGCAGCGCCGGGTGCAGGCGCGGCAGCTCCGCCAGTGCCTCCTCGGTCGCCGCGAGCCCGAGCCAGCAGAGCCTGCCGCGAGCGGCCACCCGCTCGAAGCCGGCCGTGCGAAGCCTCTCCTCCAGCTCGCGGGCCTGAACGGAGGCCAGCATCGTGGGGCCGCGCCCACGCTCCGCCCCCAGCTCGGCGAGCAGCACGCCCGACCCTGGCCCTGGCTTCTCTTCGACGCTCGCCGCGACGCCCACAGCCGCCGCGACCGGGAGGCCGCCGCGCGCCTCGCCGAGCTCGGTGGTGAGGATCAACGGCGTGCGACCCCGGGCCTTCGCACCCACGCCGACGTGCTCACCTCGAGGCGGTGCGAGAGCGCCCCCAGCGGCGAAGGCGGCCGCAATCGCACCGTCAGCCGGCCGGCATCGGTCTCGACTCCGACCCGCTCTCGCGCCCAGCCGGGCAGAGCCTCGCGAACCGCGGGAGCGGCCGGCCGTCCCGCCGCGATGGCCATCGCACCGGCCTCGGCAGCGCCGTCGGCCAGCGTCAACGAGTAGCCCGTGGCGAGCAATTGGAAGGCGATCAAGCCGGCAAGGAGCAGCGCCGGAATGCCCGCCAGCACCTCGATCGACGCCTGGCCCCGCTCACCGCCCGCGGCCATCCCCCACCCCGAGCCCGGCCCTGGCCGTGATCGGAACGCGCGGCATCCCGGGGACCAGCGACGGCATCCGGAGCTCGACCCGGACCCGGTCCCGATCACTCACCGTGGCGTGGCTTCGCAGCGGCCCCGGCAGCGAGGCCCGAGCCGCGCGCTCGCCGTCTCCGCCTACATACGCCGCCCGTGCCCCGGCTCTCGCAGCGACCCCGGCGCTCCACAGCGCGTAGCCGGCAAGGGTGAGCTGCGCGACCAGGAGGGCGGCAAGAGCGAGTGCCGGGATCGCAGCGACCAGCTCGACCGATGCCTGGCCCCTCTCACCATCGCGCCGCTCCACACGGCGAACGTAGGCAGGCCGATGGCTCGGGTGGCGCGCTGAGTGTGGCGAATCACGCGCGAGTTGGCGAAGGATTGAGCGGCTGGCAGGCTAATAGGCGCGCGAGCGCGTCCAGACGCCGATGATCGCAAGCACCGCGCAGGCGACCAGCGTCACCCAGAGCACGGCCCCCAGCCCTCCGCCGCCGAGCATCTCGTCGGCGCCCGCGATCATCAGCACGATCACTCCGACCGAGCCAAGCAGGACGGCCCGCTGGTCGTCGGGCAGCGTGTCGTAGGTGAGCCGGTTGTCACGGTAGATCTGGCGAGCGGCGAGCCCGAGCGTCGCAAGGAAGGCAAGCACGAGCACGGTGACGACGGCCTCCGCGGCCTGGCCACCGCCGGGCAAGAAGGCGACCAGGATGGCGATCAGCGCGATGATGGCGATGTTTCGGGCGTTCCGCATGGGCTCGGCTGGGTCCTTACTTGCTGCTCATGACGATTATGCCAATCGTCACCGCCGCCGCGGCGGCGGCCAGCGCCACGACCGCCAGCACCCCGAACGAGACCGCCACGGCCGGGCGCCCGTCCCGGCTCAGCTCGGCGAAGCGCGCCGCTCCGAGGATCGCCAGCGAGAAGATCAGCGTCACCCCCACCCCGGCTACGAAGGCGGCGGCCACGGTCTTCAGCAGGGCTCCGGTATCGACCACGGTCGCCACCATCCACTCACCTCAGGGCGCCGGCACCGGCGCCTCGCGACGAACCCGCCGCGTGAAGATGGCCGCGACCATCGCCAGCCCGATCGCGGTCACGATCGCCGGTCCCAGCGATCCCGTGCCGAACACCCGCGTCACCCCGTAGGTGAGCGCACCGATCCCCGCCGCTGCCGGAAGCGTCAGGAGCCACGCGGTGACGATGTTCCCGGCGACCCCCCAGCGAACCGCGGACAGCCGCTTGCCGGCGCCCGCGCCCATGACCCCGCCCGAGATCACCTGGGTGGTGGACAGCGGAAAGCCGTAGTGGGTGGAGGCGAGAATGACCGCCGCCCCGGCTCCCTGAGCCGAAAAGCCCTGGGCGGGATCCATCTTGATGATCCGCGACCCCATCGTGCGGATGATCCGCCATCCGCCCGAGTAGGTCCCCAACGCGATTGCGGTCGCCGACGAGATGATCACCCAGGTCGGTGGGTCGGCGTCCGGGCCGAGGTTGCCGTTGGCGATCAGGGCGAGCGTGATCACCCCCATCGTCTTTTGGGCGTCGTTGGTGCCATGGGCGAGGGCCAGCAGCCCTCCGGAGACCACCTGGCCCAGCCTGTATCCACGCGTCACCGGACCGGGGCGCAGCTGCCCCACTGTGCGGTAACAGATCACGATCGCGATCCCGCCGACGACGAAGGCGAGAACGGGTGCCACAACCGCCGGGACCAGCACCTTCCCCAGCACCCCGTCCGCCAGCACCGCGTCGGCGCCAGCCGCCACGAACGCGGCCCCCACCACCCCGCCGATCAGCGCGTGCGAGGAGCTCGACGGAAGCCCGTAGTACCAGGTGATCAGGTTCCAGGAGATCGCCCCGATCAGCCCGGCGAACACTACGGTCGGGGTGATCGCATCGCTGGCGACCACGTCCTGGGCGATCGTCGCCGCTACCGCGATCGAGAGAAAGGCGCCGGCGAAGTTCAGCACGGAAGCGTAGGCGACGGCCAGCCGTGGCGGCATCGCCTTGGTCGAAATCGAGGTGGCGACCACGTTCGCAGTGTCGTGGAAGCCGTTGGTGAAGTCGAAGGCCAGCGCCGTGCCGACCACGATCACCATGATCAAGTCGTTGTCCATTTACCTGCCGGCGGCGAGCGGATCGCCGGTCATGCGTTCTTCATCGCGAGGCCCTCGATGACGGTTGCGGCGTTCTCGGTCGCATCGATCGCCCGCTCGAGCCTGAGAAAGATGTCCCTCCAGCGGATCACCACCATCGGGTCAGTCCCGCCAGCGAACAGCGAGGCGAGGGCTTCACGGAAGAGCCGATCGCCGTCGTTCTCGAGCCGGTGGATCTCGATCCAGTACTTGTCGAGGTCCTTGAACCCGCGCAGATTTTCGAGCAGCATGGCGAGCTGCTCGCAGGCCTTGACGAGGACGTCGGCCATCGCCAGGGACTGGTCCATCGGCGCCTCGATCCGGTAGAGCCCCATGAAGTCGGCGGTCTCCTCGATGTGGTCGACGATGTCGTCGACCTTCCCCGCCAGGCTGTAAATGTCCTCGACGTCGATCGGGGTGACGAAGGTCGAGTTGGCACGCTGCGCGATGTCGTGAGTGATGCGGTCGCCCTCCTGCTCGGCGAGCAGGATCTCGCGAGCCAGGCCGCTGTCGTCGGGCCACTTGTGGAGCATCTCCTGGAGCATCCGAGCGGCCCGCACCGTGTTTTGTCCGGCCTCGTTGAAGAGGTCGAAGAAGACCCGGTCCCGGGGCACGAGGCTCGGAAACGGCATCGCCCGAACCTACCAACCCGAAAGGACATCGGCGATCCGTTCCGCCGCATGTCCATCCCATAAATCAGGGCGCACCGGTTCCCCGGCTTCGCCTCCGGAACCGGCACGGTTGGCGGCGGGACGGGCGCGCAGCAATTCCGGGATTTCCGTGATCCGCGCCGGGTCGAGGCCGAGGAGCGTGTTGGTCCCGGCCCGGATCGTCACTGGTCGCTCGGTGTTGTCGCGGAGCGTGAAGCAGGGGATCCCGAGGTAGGTCGTCTCCTCCTGGATCCCGCCGGAATCGGTGAGGACCGCACGGGCCTCGTGCTCCAGCGAGAGGAAGTCGAGGTAACCGACCGGGTTAGTCAAGGTGACCCCGGAGTAGGTGGCGCCGTCCAGCCTCTTCCTGGTCCGCGGGTGAACGGGGAACAAGACCGGCAGCTCGTCGCCCACCTCGGAGAGACGCTGCATGGCCTCGGAGAGCAGCGGCCCGTCGACCAGGGCGGGCCGGTGCAGGGTCACGAGCAGGTAGCTGCCCGGCTCTAGGCCGAGCGCCGCGGCCGCGTGGCGCTCGCGGATCCGGTGGCTGAGCGCCACCAGGGTGTCGATCATGGTGTTGCCCACGAACTTCATCCGCGCCTCCTCCACTCCCTCCGCGCGCAGGTTCTCCACGGCCTCGTCGCTGTGCAGAAAGCAGACGGACGCGAGCAGGTCGGCGACGATCCGGTTCGTCTCCTCAGGCATCGTGCGGTCGAAGCTCCGCAGGCCTGACTCCACGTGGGCGACCGGGATTCCCAGCTTCGCGGCACAGAGCGCCGCGCCGAGCGTCGAGTTGACGTCCCCCGGCAGGATCACGAGGTCCGGGCGCGCTGTTCTCAGGACCGGCTCGAGCCGCTCCAAGACGCGCGCGGCCTGCTCCGCGTGGCTCCCCGATCCGACGCCCAAGAGGTGGTCGGGCTCGGGCACCCCGAGCTCCTCGAGGAAGATCTCGGACATCAGCCGGTCGTAGTGCTGGCCGGTATGGACGATGGCCGCGGGCCAGTCGGGAAAGCGTTCGCGCAACGTCCCGATCACCGGCGCCATCTTCACCAGGTTCGGCCGGGTGCCGACTACGTGGACCAGGCGCATGGGGCCGCGAAGCGTAGTGGCTGCGGGTTGGCTGCTAGTCGCCGCTGGCCAGCTCGTCGATGCGCTTCGCGAGCTCGAAGTCGCTCGCGGTCAGACCGCCGGCGGCGTGCGTGGTGATCGAGACACCCACCTCGTCCCAGGAAATCGTCAGGTCCGGATGGTGTCCCATGTCCTCGGCGGGCTGGACCAGCTTGTGGACGAACCCGACCGAGCCCACGAAGTCGGCCAGCTTGAAGGTCTTGACGATCGTTTCGCCTTCCCGCTGCCAGCCGTCGAGCTCGGCGAGGCGAGAATCGACCTCGCTGTCCGAGAGCAGCTCCACGCCAAGCAGCTTACCCAGCGCCTGGCGCCCTGGGCGCGACCCCGCCTGGCCCGACCGCGAAAGCCTGCGATAGTCGCGGCATGCGCATCGCGAGCCTCGTCCCCTCGGCAACCGAGGCCCTGTTCGCGCTTGGCCTCGGCGACCAGGTGGTCGCTGTCACGCACGAGTGCGACCATCCGCCGGAGGTCCTGGGGCTGCCGCGCCTGACGCGGAGCGTGATCCCGGCCGGCCTCGAGCCGGGCGAGATCGACACCCGCGTTCGCGAGCTGACCGGGCGGGGCGAGGCTCTCTATCGGCTGGATGAGGCGGCGCTGGCCCGCCTGGCGCCGGACCTGATCGTCACCCAGGCGCTGTGCGCGGTCTGCGCCGTCTCCTATGACGACGTGCGCGCCGTCGCCGCGCAGCTCGACTCTGCGCCGGAGGTCATCTCGCTCGACCCGCGGACCCTCGCGGAGGTGCTCGACGACCTCGTCCGGCTCGGGGAGGCAACCGATGTGCGAGACAGCGGCAAGGGACTGGTGGCCGAGCTTCAGGCGCGGCTCGACCGGATCCGGGACGCAGTGGCCGGAGCACCGCGCCCAAGCGTGGTCGCACTCGAGTGGCTCGACCCACCCTACGCCGGCGGTCACTGGGTGCCGGAGATGATCGCTCTCGCCGGCGGGCGCAGCGTTGCCGGCGAGCCCGGCCGCGATTCCCGTGAGGCGAGCTGGGCGGAGCTCGCGGCCACCCACCCCCAGGTGGTGGTCGTGATGCCATGCGGCCTCTACGCGGAGGAGGCCACCCAGCAGGCGCTGGCGCGCCGCGAGCGACTGGAGGCCCTGGGCCCCGAACGGATCTACGCCGTCGACGCCGCCTCCTCGTTCTCCCGGCCCGGTCCCCGCCTGGTCGATGGCACCGAGCTGCTCGCGCACCTGCTCCACTCGGATCGGGTTCCTCCGCCCGACGGCTTGGACTGGAAGGAGCTGACCCTCCAGGTGCGCGCCCCGGCAGGGGGCTAGCGCTCGCGCGAAGTTACAGCCGTCAGGGATGTGGGCTCCGCGCCGGGGCCCGCAGCGGGCGACGGCTTTGGGCTCACCACGTGCTTGTGGCCCTTGAGCCGCAGCGCGGGGCGCTCGACGAAGCTGTAGGTGAGCCACGAGAGCACCCCGACCGCGCCCGCAACGATCCCCAGGTTGAGGGCGAAGGCGGCGAATCCCCCGCTGACCGTCAGATCGTGATCACGCAGCCAGAGGATCACGGGGTAATGCCACAGGTAGACGCTGTAGGAGACCAGCCCGGCCCCGATCAGCGCCGGGGTATCCAGGGAGCCCACCAACCGGGAGCGCGTGCCCGGCGCCGGCATCACGACCAGGGCAAGCAGCAATCCGCATGCGATCGCCATCAAGGTCGTTTCCCATCGCTCGGCGATCGTCCCGTCCACCGTCAGCTTGATCGTCGCCACCGCCACGACGATCGCGGCGACGGCGGCCGCCGGCCGCCACCAATCCGGCAGGCGCAGCCTCCCGTCCTGGTATTCCACCCGCGCCACCGCGAGCGCGAGCCCGGGCGCAAACAGCTGGGCGTGGGGCAAGAAGGAGGCGCGCCAGACGCCGGTCCAGGTCCTGGCGAACGGGAACCCGCTATGTGGCCCGATCGCGAGGCTGGCAATGCCGAGGACCCCGAGAAACGCCGCCGGGAACAGCATCGCGGCCACCCGCTGGTTGCGGGTCGTCGCCCTGCGGGCCAACCGGATGGCGGTCACGACCAGGAGCGGCAGGGCGACGTAGAAGACCACCTCGATCACGAGTGACCAGGCCGGCCCGATCCCTGTGGCCATGGTGGACGGGTGGTAGTTCTCGACGAGCAGGGCGTTCTGCGCCAGGAGGGAGAAATTGTCCATCGCCGACGCCCCCAGGGTGCCGCCCTCGTACACCCGCGCCGTCTGCAGGACCAGCGCGGTGCACAGGAGGATGAACCAGTACGCCGGCAGGATCCTGAGGGCGCGGTTGCGCAGATACGCGTTGAAAGCCGGGCGGGGCTCGTTGCGAAGCGCGGCCGCGACAAAGGGCAGAAAGAGGAGGAATCCCGACAGCACGAAGAACAGCGTCACCCCGTTCTTCAGCTGCGGGAACACGTAACGGTCCGCCCAACCGAGCTCGAAGTGACCGCTCGGTTGGCTCACGAGCCAGACGTGGGCCGTCAGCACGGTGGCCGCGGCGATCCCGCGCAACCCTTCGATGCCCACCAGCCGTCGGGCGAACGCGGGGTTCACTCCGTGCGGCGTGTCGGCGCCCTGAACGTGCCTGGTGTCAGCCCCCTGCATGGGGCGCGACTCTACCTACCCCGCAAACGCCGCCTTCGCACTTGTTTGGGTGGTCGGTCCTACGAGGCGCTCGCAGCCGCGAGCGCGCCGGCCACGCTCGCAACGCCGAGCGCGACCAACCCGAGCACCTCGAGCAGGACCGGGCGAGAGGCGCGGCGCTCCGAGTACGTGATCACGAGCGCGGCCAGCCCGCCCCCGATCAGGCCGCCGAGGTGGCCGCCGACGCTGATTCCCGGGACGCCGAATGTGAACGCCAGGTTCAGGATCACGTAGAAGCCGATCTGTGAAGCCAGCTGCTCGAGCCCCCGGTGCCGGGCGACGATGAACGCCGCGGACATCAGGCCGAAGATCGCCCCGGAAGCGCCCACGGTCGTTTCGTTCGGGTCCAGGAGCAGGGCCCCGAAGGAGCCCGCGAGCAGGGAAACGAAGTAGACGCCCAAGAAGCGCGGCGTGCCGATACCCGGCTCGAGGAGGGAGCCGAGGATGAACAGGGCGAACATGTTGATGGCGATGTGCAGGAACCCGGCGTGCAGGAACCCGGCGGTGACGATTCGCCACCACTCGCCATCGGCGACGTCGGGCCCGTAGAGGCCGGCGTCGCGGATCACCGTGCCGCCACCCCGGAACGAGGCGGCGCCTCCACCCGCCAGCTCGACGACGAAGGCCGCCACGTTGACGGCGATCAGGGCGTACGTCGCGGGCGCGGCCCCCGTTCGCAGGCCACCGGCGATGCGGCGCACCTGCGTGCGCTCGCGCGCGCACTCCGGGCAGCGCATGCCCACAGGAGTCACGGTCATGCAGTCCGGGCAGATCGGCCGCCCGCAGTTGGAGCAGGAGACGTTCGTATCCCGTCCCGGGTGGCGATAGCACGCGGGCATGGCGGCGCAATCTACTGGCCGCCGGACCTGGTCCCTCGAAGTGCCCCGTGCGGCCCTCCACTACGTCCGCCCGCAACAACATAGTGGGGGTGTCGAGCAACCTCGGAAGGAGGTTCTCTGGATGGAAGCATCGAACCCAGCCAAGCTCTACGCGACGCTCGTCGGCGCGGCCCTGACGATCGCCGGGATCATCGGCTTCTTCTACAGCGCCAGCTTCGGGTCGCCCGGGAGCGTCGACGATGCGTTCGGCATCCTGGCGGTGAACGGTTGGCACAACGTTGTCCACCTGGTCACCGGGTTGCTCGGCCTGGCGGCCGCCGGGTACGCGGCGCGGGAGTACGCGCTGGGGCTCGGCTTCGTCTATGTCGTGGTGGCGATCTGGGGATTCATCATCGGCAGTGGCGATTCGATCCTGGGCATCGTGCCCGTGAACACCGAGGACAACATCCTGCACCTGATCCTGGGCCTCACCGGCCTGGCGGCGGGAGCCGCCGTTTCCCAGGCCCCGTCTGCTTCCACGGCCGCCTGAGCTGCCGCGCTCGGGCTAGCGACGAAGTCGCGGTAGCTAGATATCGACCTGCCGGGTCAGGCTGGAGCCCTAGCCCGGCAGCAACGTAGCCGTAGGCGAGGCTGCCGCCGGAATATTCAGCCGAGGCTTTCGGCGGAGTTATCTATTCCGGCGGAGTTATCTCCGAAGCAGGTTCTCCGCCGTCGCGCGAAGGCCCGTCGGCTGGCGACGGCGGCGCATGCCGACGAGCACCAGCGCCCCGCCCGCGACGGTTCCCACGGCGACGGCCGCGACCGGTCGTACCCAGTTGCGGGGGTCGCGGAGCGCCTGAAGCTCGCCCTCGGAGAGTTCCTCGGCCCAGCTCGAGAGCTCGGCTGCCGCCTGCTCGGTGATCGCCGTCAGGGTGCTCTCGAGGCGGCCGGCAAGGTCCTCGGGGGGCTCGATCGGGCGCAACGCATCCCTGAGCAGCGCCTCCAGGTGCGGCTGTCGCGTCTCGTCGCTCATCTGCGGCGCGTCCGATCGCCGTGAGTCATGTCCCGCTCATCTCCTCTTCCAGTTGCTTGATCGCCCTGTGGATCAAGACCTTCGTCGCCCCGTCGGTACGCCCCAGCGCTCGCGCGATCTCGCGATTCGACATCCCGAGCGCGAACCGCATGATCAGCGCTTCCCGGCGATCGTCCGACAGTCGCTGGATCCGGTCCATGACCAGGCGCAGCTCCTCGCGCCCCTCGACGACCTGCTCGGTTCCATGAGGGTGCGAGGGCGGCTCGATCGCGTCCAGTGCCGCTTCCGGCCGCCGCGCTCGGTCGCGGTGATAGTTCGAGGCGAGGTTGTGGGCGATGCGGATCAACCACGGCCGCAGCGGTCGCCCGTTCGACTCGCGCCGCGCCCGCTCGAAGTGCCTGTACGCCTGTAGGAAGGCCTGCTCGGTCAGGTCCTCGGCGTCGTGGTGGTTGCCGACGCGGTAGTAGGCGTATGAGTAGACGTCGCGCAGATGGCTCCGGTAGAGCTCCTCGAACGCCTCGTCGAGCTCGGCCTTGGCGACCGGGTCGGCGGCCTCGCCATCCTCCTTCGCGGCGCTCACGTCTCAAGCGTAGTCCTCCCCCCATCTAGGCCGCCCGGCGGGTCCGCTCCGCGCGCCGCAGCCCGGCGACCCACTCACCGGGGTCGATGCGTCCCGCGATCAGGGCCGAAAGCCCGTGCAGACCCGGCGCCTCGATGCCGGCCCGGGCGACGGCCTCGGCGAGCAGCGGCACCGAGTCGAGCCCCTCTGACGCCTGGCCGATCCGGCCCGGGATCTGCTCGGCGGCAACACCCGCGCCCAGCAGCTCTCCCGCGCGTCGGTTCCGGCTGCCGGGTGCGATCACGGTGGCGGTCAAGTCGCCGATGCCGGCCAGTCCGGTGAAGGTGTCCAGCTCGGCACCGCTCGCCAGCGCGTAGGCGACGCACTCGCGCCAGATCGTTGCGGCGGCGATCCCCGCCGCATTGAGGCCGTGGGCTTCGGCCGCCGCGGCGCCAAGGGAGGCGGCGTTCTTGGCGACGCCCGCCATCTCGACCCCGACCACGTCGTCGCTGCGCTCGCAGACAAGCCCGGCACGATCGAAGACCTCTCCCAGCTGGGCCCGCAGGTCCTGGTCGTTCGAGCCCAACACCAGCGCAGCCATCCCGGCAGCGGCCTCACGGGCGTGGGCGGGGCCCCCCAGCGAGGCGATGGCGCGGGCTCGGATTCGCTCGCCGACGTAGTCGCTGGGAAGCTGGCCCAACGGCTGCACGAGCCCTTTGGTGAGCATCAGCACCGCGGCGCGCGAGCCAATCCGATCGCCGAGCGAGCCGACCGCCGCCGGCAGCGCGGCGGACGGCACAGCCAGGCAAACGAGATCCACCCCGGCGAGCTCGATCTCGCCGGCACGCCTCACGGCGACGGACTCGGGCAGGGTGACACCCGGCAGGTATCGAGCATTAAGGCGCTTGGCGGCGATCTCATCGGCCCTTTCCTGGGAGCGCGTTCCGAGCTGGACGTCGAGCCCGCCCCGCGCCAGCAGCACTGCCATCGCCGTGCCCCAGCTGCCGGCCCCGATCACCGCGGCCTTGCGCAGCGGCGGCAGGCCACCCAGCCACTCCCATTGGAGCTCGACGTTCGGCCAGATTCGGGCGGTCACCGTCGCCGCGAGCGCCGGCGACGGATGCGCCGTGCGGGGGAAACCCATGGGCCTACCGACGCGGAGCCTCACCTTCCGGGGGCGAATCCGCCAGCCGCGCCGCACCGTTTCGCTGCCCTGGACGGCCACCGGGACGACCGCCGCTCCGGTCTCCAAGGCCAGGCGGCCGACGCCGCGCT
This sequence comes from Solirubrobacterales bacterium, assembly GCA_035573435.1. Lineage (GTDB taxonomy): Bacteria > Actinomycetota > Thermoleophilia > Solirubrobacterales > 70-9 > AC-56. Next base: position 8,873 of record DATMZR010000006.1, on the reverse strand, counting down.
TGGGCGTGCCGAGCGAGCCCGATCGGATCCGTGTCCCCTCGGGGAAGATGCAGATGGTGCCGCCGCGATCGAGCACCAGCCGCGCGGTCTCCATGGCGGTCTCGTCCGACTGCCCGCGCCGGATCGGGAAGGCCCCGACCCGCGAGAGGACCCATCCTCGCCAGCGACTCTCGAACAGCTCGACCTTGGCCACGTATTGCATCGGGCGCCGCCAGGGAAGCGTCATGCCGATCACGAAGGGATCGAGGAAGCTGCGGTGATTGGAGGCGATGATCAAGCCGCCCTCGATTCCCCTCAGGTGCTCGCGCCCGACCCGCGAGAGACGAAGCCAGACCTGGAACGCCGGTTGGAGGATGAGACGAGCAAGCACGTAGAGGCCCCGGTTGACGCCGCGCCGACGCGCATACGCGTGGTAGCGCTGGAAGCGCTCCTCGCTGATCACCGAGTCAGTGCGTGGCGGCGCGGATCTCACCTGGCCCTCGTCCACACAGATGCCTACACGCGGTAACGGACGCCGTTACTGCTCGGCAAGGCCGCGTGCGCGTGGCAGCGAGCCGCCGCCGAGGCCGGGCATTGGCGAGTTTGGGGCGGTATGCGCCACAAACTCGCCAATTGAGCTCGCGGAATGAGCGGGGCAACCGTGCCGCGCTACCAGGCGGCCTCGAGCAGACGCTCGATTTCCTCCCTGCCCGGGGGGTCGGGGGTGTTCCGAAGCTCGGGGCGGGAGAGGATCGCGTCCAGCGCGCGCCGCAATCGGCCCCGATCAGCGCCGAGGTCGCCCAGGCGTCGTGGACCGCCCCCTAGAACCTCGATTCGCTCCCGAACCCCGGCGGCGTCCGTGCCCAGCGCGGCCGCCAGCGCCTGGATCGCGCCGGGAGCGCGGGAGCGCATTGCCTCCACCGTCAGGGGGAGCATGGTCGCGTTCGTCTCCGCGTGCGGCGTCGAAAGCACCCAGACGAGCGTCTGGCAAACGACGTGGTGGAGTGCATAGCCTGCGGAATCCAGAGCGGATGCGCAGAGCAGCGACCCGAGGGCGAGCGCCGCCCGGTCTCGCTTCTCGGCCGGGTGGTCCAACGCGCCGGCGAGCAGCTCCGCGCCTCGCAGGGCCTGAAGTGTCGCCACCGGGTTGGCGAGGGGCGTGTAGAGGGATTCGGCTCCGTGGGCGAGCGCGTTCATGGCGCTGGCCCGTAGAGGGCCATCCTCGAGGCCCGTCATCTCGATCGGGTCCGCGATCACGAGCGCCGGGCGGACGAGGTGCCGCGCCGCGTGCTCGTGGCCGGCGGGAAGCCGGTGGATGGTCGTCATCTCCGCGCCGGAGAGGGTGGTCGGCACGGCGCAGACGCGCCCCCCGCGCACGGCCGCGATCGCCTTGGCGACGTCGATCACCCTGCCCCCGCCGAGCGCCACCAGCGTTGGATTGCGAACCGAATCGATGATCGTGGCCGCGGCGTCGGGCACCGGGCCCCTCGGCACCTCGTGGACGGCGGTCGCCTGCTCGGCTAGCTCGAGCGGCGCGTCCCCGAGCGCTCGGGGGGTGGTGACGAGCTCGAAGCGCTCCCAGATCCCGTTCGCCAGGAGCTGCGGCGCTTCGGCGAGAGCACCGTCCCTGAAGACGACCGTCCGCTCCCCGTCGCGCCAGGTGAAGTCGCGATCGTTGGACACAGAGCCCGCCCCCGGATTCGAACCGGGAACCTCCTGATTACAAATCAGGTGCTCTGCCAGTTGAGCTAGGCGGGCAGCTCCTGCTCACGAAGGTACACGCAAGCGGGCGACCCTCATCGCTGCTCGCTGTTAGAGCATCACCTCGCGCGAAGCCAGGTGGAGGCTGACCTTGCGCTTGACGCGCTGGAGCGCGTTGTCGACGGTCTTCGTGTCGCAATCGAGCCGCTCGCCGATCGCCTCGTATGAGTGCCCATCCAGGTACAGCGAGAGCACCTGGCTCTCGAGCTCGGAGAGGACGCTGGAGAGGCAGGAGACCAGGCTTTGGAGCTCCTCGGTCGCGATCACCCGCTCCGAGGGGTCCTCGCTTCCCGGTCCCGGCAGGACCTCCTCGAGGGTCGTCTCCGAGTCGATTGCCCCCGCGGGCGACTGAGCGAAGGAGACGTACTGGTTGAGGGGCGCGTGCTTGTTACGGCTGGCGGTCTTCACCGCGGTGATGATCTGCCGGGTGATGCAGAGCTCGGCGAAGTTCCGGAAGCTCGACTCGCGATCCGACCGGTAGTCCCGGATCGCCTTGTAGAGGCCCAGCAGACCCTCCTGGATCAGATCGTCCGAGCCCCCGCCGAGCAGGAAGTAGGACGACGCCTTGAGCCGCACGAAGCCGCGGTAGCGCTTCACGATCCGGTCATAGGCGTCGGCGCTGCCCCGCTTGGCGAGTGCGACCAGGTAGGTATCCTCAAGCTCAGGTTGAGCTTCGGATCTGGGTACGGGCACGGCGGCGGCGGCGCCGGGCGACGGCACGGCCACGAACTCGTGGGTAGGGGTCGGTGCAGCCACTGGATTCCCTCCGTTCGGGTTGGAAACAGTGGCGCCCGTACCTCCCCTGGGCGCCTTCTACCTCTGGGTGATCGGCCGGTCGAGACTAGACCTTTAGTTCACCCTTATGCGCCATATTACGTGGGCCGGCGGCGTTCTGTCAACCACGCCGACCCGCCGGTGCACGAATCGTTGCAAGGGCCGCCCCTCCGTCCGCAGGTCCTGGTAGCGCTTCGCGATTCGGGCGAGGCCTAGCCGCCTCGCTGTCTGGCCGCCTCGAACAGGAGCACAGCGGCGGCAGCGGACACGTTCAGCGACGCGACCCGCCCGAGGACTGGAATCGAGATCAGGAGGTCGCAGGTGTCCGCGACGCGGCGGCGCAGCCCCTTCCCCTCGCCGCCGAGCACGAGCACGACCTTGCCGCTGAGATCGGTCTGGGCGTAGGGCGCCGGGGCCCCCTGCTGGGCTCCGTAGATCCAGGCCCCGGAGTCCTTTGCTCGGATCAGCCAGTCCACCAGGTTCGGCACACGAGCCACCGGCAGGTGCTCCACGGCACCGGCGGACGCCTTGCAGGCCGCCGCGGTGACCGCCGCTGAGCGGCGGGAGGGGATCACCAGCCCGGCGGCGCCGACCGCCTCCGCCGAGCGGCAGGTCGCACCCAGGTTTCGCGGGTCCTGCACCTGGTCGAGGGCCACGACCAGGGCATCCGGACGGGCGAGCAGCGAGTCTGGATCGGCGTACGGATACGGATCGACCTCCGCCACCACTCCCTGGTGGTCCGGCGAGCCCGCCAGGCGGCTCAGCTCCGACGCGGTCATCTCCCTGGTCGTCCAGAGGCGCCGAACGCGGCGCCGCCCGCGTTTCGCCTCGGCCACGGGCCGCCGACCGTAGATCAGCTGTCTCTTCCCCGCCTCAGGCGTGCCGCTGTCCCTGCGGGGGACGATCGCCGATTACCCCGGACGCCTGACCAGGCGGGGACCATCGGGGGTGTCGCGGACCTCGTACCCCCGGGAGGCGAGCTCGTCCCGGATCCGGTCGGCACGCTGGAAGTCGCGCCCGGCGCGGGCCCGCTCGCGCGCCTCCATCAGCTGCTCGGCCTCCGGCTCGATCTCGTCCGCGGGTCGCAACAGCGACTCCAGCCCGAGCAGCGGCAGCAGGTCCTCGAGCGCCGCCCGAGCGCCCGGGAGCTCCCTGCGGTTTCCCTGGGCGACCAGCTCGAACACGGCGGCGAGTGCCCGCGGGGTGTTGAAGTCGTCGGCGAGAGCGTCGAGCAGGCTTTCGCGCGTAGCGGTCACGAACTCGTCCTCCCCTTCCTCGGCGCTGTCCGGCAGGTCCAGAACGAAGTTGCGGATCCGCTCCGCGCGCGCGCCCGCCTCGGCCAGAGCGCGCTCCGAGAACTCGAGCGGCTGCCGATAGTGGCCGGAGATCAGATACCCGACCACCACCTCCCGCCCGTACCGGTCGAGAGCCTCGGAGAGCTGGAAGATGTTCCCTTCCGACTTCGACATCTTCTCTTCGGCGATCTGGACCATGCCGTTGTGCATCCACAGCCGGGCCAGCGGAACCCCGCGGGCAGCCTCGGTCTGCGCGATCTCGTTCTCGTGGTGCGGGAAGACGAGATCCGCCCCGCCGCCGTGGATCGCGAACTCCGTGCCGAGCAGCTTCTCGGCCATCGCAGAGCATTCGATGTGCCAACCGGGGCGGCCCTCCCCCCAGGGCGACGGCCAGCCCGTGTCCTCGTCGGGCTTGCGGGCCTTCCAGAGCGCGAAGTCGAGCCGGTCCTCCTTCAGGGACTCGGTGCCCGACTCCTCTCCCTGGTCCATCTGATCCGGGTCGCGATTGGAGAGCTTGCCGTAGCCGGCGAAGCTCCGCACCCGGAAGTACACGTCGCCACCCGACTCGTACGCGTGCCCCCCGTCGACCAGCGACTGAATCAGGGCGACGATCTCAGGGATCGTGTCCGAGGCCAGGGGCTCGTCGTCGGGGCGACCGAGCCCGAGGCGATCGGTGTCTTCGAGGTAGGCGCGGGTCATCTGGCCGGCGAAGGCGTCGGAGGGCACCCCGGCCTCGCGCGCCGCCACATAGATCTTGTCGTTGATGTCGGTGATGTTGACCACCAGCCGCGCGTCGTATCCGAACCGCTCGAACAGACGGCGGAGCAGGATGAAGATGACGTAGGGCCGTGCGTTGCCGACATGAATGCGCGAATAGACGGTGGGGCCGCAGGCGTAGATGCCCACCGTGCCCTGGTTGCCCGGCTCCACAGGCCGCAGCTCGCCGCTCAGCGTGTCCCTGATCTGCACCTGACGCGCCATCTTCTTGATGCTATTTGCGGAATGCGGCGCGTGTGCCCGGCCTGGGCAGCGGCCGTGGCCGTTAACGTTCGCCGCCGCCCATGGGCACCGTCTCGCTGCATGCGCAACGCGTGCGTCGCGTGGAAGAAGCCTTTGCTTCGCTCCCCGCCCGCTACCTGGGGGCCGAGCCAGGCTTCGACGCCACCTATCAGGTGCGCCTCGGAGACGTCGGGCGGACCTGGGAGGTGCGAGCGCGGGGCGAATACTGCGCCGTGCGCCCGTCGCCGGTGCGCCAGCCCGACGTCGTCGTGGGCACGGACGCGGCCACCTGGCTTGGCCTGCGAGAGGGACGCCTGTCCGGGCTCGATGCGTTCGCCCAGCGCCGTCTCTACGCGCGCGGCAACCTGGACCTGGCGCTTGGTTTCGAGGGGCTCTTCCGGCTCCCCGGCGACCGTCCGCCGCTCCTGCGGGTGACCAAGGTCCAGACGGGCGGCGCCGCCATCTCGAGCCTGATCTCCGGACAAGGTCCCGATCAAGTGATCTGCCTGCACGGGCTGGGGTCAAACAAGACCTCGTTCTTCGAGACGATCGCGACGCTGTCCCCGGACCACACGGTGCACGCCATCGACCTGCCGGGGTTCGGATCGTCTTCGAAGCCTGCACGCGGCGCATACGACGCCCCCTACTTCGCCCGTTCCGTGCTCGGCTACATGGACGCGACGGGGATCGAACGAGCCCATCTGGTCGGCAACTCCATGGGCGGCCGGGTCGCGATCGAGCTCGCGCTCACCGAGCCCGACCGTGCCGAGACACTCAGCCTCTTGGCCCCTGTGCTGGCCTTCCGCCGGCGCCGCGAGCTGGTACCCCTGGTGAAGCTGATCCGTCCCGAGCTCGCGGCGATCCCGCATCCGCTGGGAGCAGCACGGGTTCGCGAGCAATTCTGGAACCTCTTCGCGCGGCCAGAGCGACTCGACCCAGCGGCCGCGGACATCGCCGCGGACGAGTTCTGCCGCACCTACCGATCTCGCTCGGCTCGAATCGCCTTCTTCGCCGCCGCCCGCAACATCTACCTGGACGTTCCGCACGGCGAGGACGGGCTGTGGACCCGCCTGACCGCGCTCCGAACGCCCGCCCTGTTCATCTGGGGCGACCGCGATCGCCTCGTTCCCGCTGCGTTCTCGAGGCACGTAGCCGCAGCGCTTCCGCAGGCCCGCCAGGTCGTGCTGAGCGAGTGCGGCCACGTTCCACAGGTGGAGCTGCCCGAGCGGGCGAACGGGCTGATCCGCGAGCAGGTCGGATCCGGCCGCCACTCACAGGCACCGCGAGCCCCGGCCCGAGCGCGGAGCACCCTGCGTCGCGCCGTCGCCGAGCGGGCCGGCAGAGCACGGCGGCGCGTGGCGCCCTGACCGCTAGGATCGCCTGCCCATGACTGACGAGGTGCGGCTGGCCGACCACGCAAGGCACAACGGCGGCAGCGAAAACGGATCCCTGCGTAGCAGGCTTCTAACGCTGAACGGGATCTCCCGGGCCGGCGGCGGTGTGATGAGTGCCGGCCGCGGCGCCGCCGGGGGGATCGCCGAGGGGGTCAGGCAGCGCCTCGGGCGGCGCCTGACCGCGAACCTCGACGATCGCGACCCCGATTACATCCGTGAGAACCTGCCCCTCACCTGGCTCCTGACCACCCTCTGGTTCCGGGGCGAGGTGCGGAACCTCGGCAACGTGCCGGAGCACGGCCCGGTCCTCCTGGTCGCCAACCACTCCGGCGGCAACATGACGCCGGACACGCTGCTGTTCACGCTCGCCTTCTACACGTACTTCGGCGTCGAGCGACCCTTCTACCAGCTCGCCCACAACCTGGTGCTCGCCTCCCCGGTCGGCCAGATCCTGCGCCGGTACGGAACCGTCACGGCCTCCCACGAGAACGCTCAACGGGCGCTCGAGACCGGCGGCGCCCTGCTCGTCTACCCAGGCGGCGACTGGGAGGTGCACCGCCCGGTCTGGGAGCGAAACAAGCTGGACTTCGCGGGCCGTAAGGGATTCGTCCGGCTGGCCCTGGATGCCGGCGTGCCGATCGTCCCGGTCGTTTCGATCGGAGGCCAGGAGACGGCGCTCTTCCTGAGCCACGGCGGCAGGCTGGCACGAGCGCTGGGCGTGGACCGAACGCTGCGCCTCAAGGTGATCCCGATCTCGCTGGCGCCCCCTTGGGGGCTCAACATCGGCGATCTGCTCGGCCATATCCCGTTGCCGGCGAAGATCACGGTGGAGGTCCTGGCACCGATCGACCTGCGAGCGCAGTTCGGCGACCAGCCCGATGTCGACGAGGTCTACGACCACGTCACGACGCTGATGCAGGAGACCCTGGAGACGCTCGCGGCCGAGCGGCGTTTCCCGGTCATCGGATAGAGCCCGGATGAGACTGAACGAATCGATCGTCATCTCGGCTCCCCCGAAGCTCGTCTGGGACTACCTGGCGGAGCCCTCGAACTACCTGCACTTCATGTCGGGCATCACGCGCTGGGAGGTCGCGGGCGAGCAGCGAACCGGGCTCGGCGCCCGCTACCGCATGCTGATCAGGGTCGGCTCAGCCGAGGTCGGGGGACTGATCGAGATCGTCGAGTGGCATGAGCAGCGGGACATGGCGTGGAGCTCCGTGCTGGGGGTCGACCAGCGGGGTCGCTGGCGCCTGCGCGAGCTCGACGACGGCCGGACCCGCGTGGAGCTTCGCTTCGCGTACGGCGTCGCGGGCTCCGGGATCCCCGGCTGGATCGCCGAGCTCGTCGCAGCACCCCAATTGGGGAGCCACCTACGGCGCTCGCTCCGCCAGCTCAAGAGCCAGGTCGAGCACGAGCGGCTGCGGGCCGAAGCGGCGCGGCGCAGAAGCGAGCGAGCCGCTGCTGCCGGCTAGCCGCCCCTAGCTGCTCACGGGTCTGACCCTCGGACCGCGTCGGCCTGACCGCAGGCCACCCCGGCGACCTGAGGAGATGTCCCGGGTGCAGGTTCGCGAGCGCTGCCTGGACTCACCCGCTCGGGCGCGCTCCTTTTGAACGGTCCTCGCGGCAACTCCTTGGCGCGGCGCGTCGAGGGAGAAACGGAGCTTTGGTCGGATTTCGTACTAGGCCAGTTCCCGCTTGAGGATCTTCCCGGTCGCGTTCCGCGGCAGCGAATCCAGGAACTCGATCTCCCGCGGGACCTTGTAGCGGGCGAGGTTGGATTTCACGTGTTCCTTGATCTCGTCGGGGGTGAGATCAGCGCCCTCGCTGAGAACCACGAACGCCTTCAGCCTCTGGCCGAACTGCTCGTCTTCGACGCCGATTACTGCGACCTCCTTGATCTGGCTGTGGTCGGAGAGCAGGTCCTCGACCTCGCGGGGGAACACGTTTTCGCCGCCGGAGACGATCATCTCGTCGTCCCGCCCGTCTATGAACAGGCGGCCCTCGGAGTCGAAGTGGCCGACGTCCCCCGACGAGAGCAGGCCGTCGAGCACGTCCTTGCCGCCCCCGCCGGTGTAGCCCTCGAAGGCCATCTCGTTGCCGACGAAGATGCGCCCGGTCTCCCCCTCGGGAACCTCGGCGCCGTCCTCGTCGAGGAGCTTGACCACCGTGCCGCGCGGCGGGCGCCCGGCGGTGCCCGGCGCGGCGCGCAGGTCCTCGGGCGTCGCGATCGTCGCCCACGCGACCTCGGTCGACCCGTAGAGGTTGTAGAGGACGTCGCCGAAGCGGTCCATCACCTTGGTCGCCAGCTCGCCGGGCAGCGCGCTGCCGCTGGCCGCGATGACGCGCAGGGCGCGCAGGTCGTAGCGGTCGATCGTCTCCGCCGGCAGCTCCATGATCCGCTGCAGCATCACCGGCACCACGACGAGCGCCGTGCACTCGTGCTGGGCGGTCGCGCTCAGGGTGTCCTCGGGATCGAACTTGCGCCGCAGGACGAGCGTCGAGCCCAGGCCCATGCCCAGCGTGAAGTGCACGAAGCCCCACGAGTGGAACATCGGCGCGGCGATCATCGTCGGCTCGCCGGCGCGCAGGGGGATCTTCGAGAACAGCGCCGCGGCCGGATCGAGCGACTCGGGCTGCTTGCGCTGGGCGCCCTTGGGCGAGCCGGTGGTCC